>NZ_JAYSDQ010000014.1:0-206547 GCF_041914305.1 Ideonella sp. | reverse complement strand
ACGCCCAGACCTCGGCCGCCCCTTCGGGCGCCGCCGGCATGATGCAGTTCCTGCCACTGGTGCTGATGTTCGTGGTGCTGTACTTCATCATGATCCGCCCGCAGATGAAGCGGCAGAAAGAGCACCGCGCGATGATCGACGCGCTGGCCAAAGGCGACGAAGTGGTCATCGGCGGCGGCGTGATCGGGCGCGTGGCCAAGATGGGCGACAGCGTGCTGCACGTCGAGGTGGCCAAGGACGTCGAGATCCAGGTCCAGCGCTCGTCGGTGGTCCAGGTGCTGCCCAAGGGCACCTACAAGTAAGCCAGCAGGCAACCCGTCGCATCGCGGGATGCGCTCGGCCGCCGCCGCGGACGCGGCAGGCGGCCCACGGCACGAAAGTCCGACATGAACCGATACCCTCTGTGGAAGTACCTGCTGCTGGCCTTCGCGCTGGCCGTAGGCCTGGTCTATACGCTGCCCAACTTCTTCGGCGAAGCGCCGGCGGTGCAGGTGTCCAGCGGCAAGGCGACCTTGAAGATCGACGCCTCGCTCGTCGGGCGCGTCGAGCAGGTGCTGCAGGGCGCGAACATCAAGCCTGACTTCGTGCAGTTCGAGGGCAACTCGGTCAAGGCGCGCCTGGCCGATACCGACACCCAGATCAAGGCCAAGGACGCCATCAGCAAGGCGCTGAACGGCGACCCGAACGATCCGTCGTACATCGTTGCGCTGAACCTCGTGTCACGTTCGCCGCAGTGGCTGGCCAAGCTGCATGCACTGCCGATGTACCTGGGGCTGGACCTGCGCGGCGGCGTGCACTTCCTGATGCAGGTCGACATGAAGGCCGCGCTGACGAAGAAGGCCGAGTCGCTGACCGGCGACATACGCAGCACGCTGCGCGACAAGAACATTCGCCATGCCGGCATTGCGCGTGAAGGCAACAGCGTCGAGGTGCGCTTCCGCGACGCCGACACCCGCACCAGTGCCTTGACGGTGTTGAACGACACCCAGCCCGACGTGGTCTGGGCCGAAGGGGCCGCATCGAACGGTGACCTGCTGCTGACCGGCGCGCTGAAGCCCGAGGCGATGCGCAAGGTGCAGGAAGCGGCGCTGAAGCAGAACATCACGACGCTGCACAACCGCGTCAACGAGCTCGGCGTGGCCGAGCCGGTGATCCAGCAGCAGGGGCTCGACCGCGTGGTCGTCCAGTTGCCTGGGGTGCAGGACACCGCCAAGGCCAAGGACATCATCGGCCGCACCGCCACGCTGGAAGTGCGGCTGGTCGACGACTCTGCCGAGGCCGCCACCGCGGCCACCGGCGCCTCACCGGTGCCCTTCGGCACCGAGCGCTATGTCGAGCGTGGCGGCGGCCCGCTGATCGTCAAGCGCCAGGTCATCCTGACCGGCGAAAACCTGACCGACGCACAACCCGGTTTCGACGACCACCAGCAGCCGGCGGTGCACCTGACGCTGGATGCCAAGGGCGCACGCATCTTCCGTGACGTGACGCGTGAGAACGTCAACAAGCGCATGGCGATCCTGCTGTTCGAAAAGGGCAAAGGCGAGGTCGTGACGGCGCCGGTGATCCGCTCCGAGATCGGCGGCGGGCGGGTCCAGATCTCGGGTCGCATGACGACGCAAGAAGCCAACGACACCGCGCTGCTGCTGCGCGCCGGCTCGCTGGCCGCACCGATGGAGATCATCGAAGAGCGCACGATCGGCCCGAGCCTGGGCGCGGACAACATCGCCAAGGGCTTCGCCAGCGTGACCTACGGCTTCGCCGCGATCGCCGTCTTCATGTGCCTGTACTACCTGCTGTTCGGCATGTTCTCGACGCTGGCACTGGCCTTCAACCTGCTGATGCTGATCGCTGTGTTGTCGATGATGCAGGCCACGTTGTCATTGCCAGGCATCGCGGCCATCGCGCTGGCGCTGGGCATGGCGATCGACTCGAACGTGCTGATCAACGAACGCGTGCGCGAAGAACTGCGCGGCGGGGCGTCGCCACAGGCGGCCATCAATGCCGGCTACGAACGCGCCTGGGCCACGATCCTGGATTCGAACATCACCACGCTGATCGCCGGCCTCGCGTTGCTGGCCTTCGGCTCCGGCCCGATCCGCGGCTTTGCGGTCGTGCACTGCCTGGGCATCCTGACCTCGATGTTCTCGGCCGTGATGTTCTCGCGTGGTCTGGTCAACCTCTGGTATGGCCGGCAGAAGAAGCTGAAGTCGGTCTCGATCGGCCAGGTCTGGCGGCCCGAGGGCGCCGCCTTGCCGGCCACCACCGACGCCGCCGATCAGGCCTGACCCGCGCTCCGCGAGCATTCACAAAGGTCCACCATGGAATTCTTCCGTATCCGGCGCGACATCCCGTTCATGCGGCATGCGCTGGTGTTCAACATCATCTCGGCGCTGACCTTTTTCGCCGCGGTGTTCTTCCTCGCTACCCGCGGCCTGCATTTCTCGATCGAGTTCACCGGGGGCACGGTGTCCGAGATCCACTACGCGCAGGCGGCCGACCTGGCCCATGTGCGCGAGTCGGTCGACAAGCTCGGCTTCGGCGAAGTGCAGGTGCAGAACTTCGGCACCTCGCAGGATGTGATGATCCGCGTGCCGGTGCGGGCCGATGTGAAGCAGGCCGAGGTGGCGCAGCAGGTGTTCGACGCGCTGTGCGCGGCCGACAAGGGTGAGGTCGGCAAGAAGACCATCACCACGCCGAAGGGTGAGCTGGTGACGCGGCCGTCGTGCACGCAAGCCGGCGGCGTCGAGCCGTTCGAACTGTCGCGCACCGAGTTCGTCGGGCCGTCGGTGGGCGCCGAGCTGGCGCAGGACGGCGCGAAGGCGCTGGCCTTCGTCGTCATCGGCATCATGATCTACTTGGCGATCCGCTTCGAGTGGAAGTTCTCGGTCGCCGCGATCATCGCCAACCTGCACGACGTGGTGATCATCCTGGGCTTCTTCGCCTTCTTCCAGTGGGAGTTCTCGCTCTCGGTGTTGGCGGCGGTGCTGGCGGTGCTGGGCTACTCGGTCAACGAGTCGGTCGTGATCTTCGACCGGATCCGCGAGGCCTTCCGCAAATTTCGCAAGATGAACACCCACGAGGTGATCGACCATGCGATCACCTCGACGATGAGCCGCACGATCATCACCCACGGCTGCACGCAGATGATGGTGCTGTCGATGCTGCTGTTCGGCGGCCCGACGCTGCACTACTTCGCCGTGGCGCTGACCATCGGCATCCTGTTCGGCATCTACTCGTCGGTCTTCGTTGCGGCGGCGATTGCGATGTGGCTGGGCGTCAAGCGCGAAGACCTGGTCAAGTCCGGCCCGGCCAAGGAAGGCGGCGGCGACCCGAACGACCCGAACGCCGGGGCGGTGGTGTAGAGTCGATCGCCTTCACTCGGCCTGCCGCACCGACGCACATGCCCGCCCCTTCGGCCCAGACGAGCCTGCTCGATCAAGCGCGACTGTTCTACGCTGAACGCCTGGTCAAGGAGTTCCAGCCCTGGGCAGATGCGGCGCTGGCCGGCGCCCAGGCGCTGAACGAGAAGACCGCCGAACGCATGGTCGCCCAGCAACGGCGCGACATGCTGCAAGACGTGATGCGGCACGGCGCGAAGTGGCCGATCAAACTCTCCGAGCGTGTGCGGCGGCAGGTGTCGAGCGGGCCGGTCACCGGCCACGGTGCCCTCACCGACGACGCCGGCAAGCCCGTGCCCGCCGCGCCCCGCGGCACCGCCTACGGCGCGCTCGACCTGAAGCTGGTCGACGACGACACGATCCAGCACGGGATCCTGGTGTCGCGCCTGGCCCAGGGCATGCTGGACAAAGGCATCTGGGAATACAACGACCTGCGTGCCCGCCTGCTGGCCCTGGCGCGCCAGCCCGAGCTCGACGAGCAAGACCTGTTTCGCACGCAGATGTTGGCGCAAACCGTGGTCGAGGCCTGGACCGACGCCGGCCTGGCGCTCGACACCTGGCGTGGCCTTGAAGAGGTGTTGGTCAAGGCCTGCGCCAAGCCGATCGAAGGGGTCTGGAAAGACGTCAACAAATGGCTCGTCGACCACGGGGTGATGCCCGAGGTCGACCTGCGCAGCGCCATCCGCCGCTCCGACGGTACGTCCACCTCGCCCGGCCAGCTCGACGAAGTCCCGCCGACGCGCCCTGCCAGCACCCGCTTTGCGGACACGTCCACCTCCACGCCCTCGGCGCCGATGCCGTCGGCGGGTGGCCGCTCCAGCGTTTACGGTGCCAGCGGCCATGGCGGCGGCACCACAGGTTACGGCACGACCGGGACGATGACCGGTACGGGCCGCGGTGGCGCGGCAGGGCCGCAGGGCGCTGCCGGCGGCGGCACCGCAGCGGCGGACCCGTTCGGCGGCCCGCGCCCGCCGCAAAGCATCCTGCACGGCCACAGCATCGAAGACGAAACGCGGATGATGACCCGGCAGGGGGCCGGCGGTTCGGCGCGGGCCGACATCGTGCTGGAGCACTTTTCCGAGGTGATGGAACGCCACCTGCCGGGCTTCCGCGACACCGCGCACGCCCGCCCCGCGTCGGCGCGCCTGTCCGACGCGATGAACCAGGCCCAGCAGCGCCTGGTGCAGCAGGCGGGCGGCCCCGCCGGCGATGGCGCGGTGGTGGGTGGCGTGGCCGGCCCGGCGCCGACGCCGGAAGTGCTGCTGCAGGAGCTGCGCGAACGCCAGGTGGCGCTCAAGCAGGCCGCCACCACGCCCGCCGAGCGGGCGACGGTCGAACTGGTGGCGCTGCTGTTCCAGGCCATCCTGACCGAAGAGCGCATCCCGGCGCAGCTGCGGGTGTGGTTCGCCCGGTTGCAGATGCCCACGCTGCGGGTCGCGATCGCCGAGCCTGATTTCTTCTCGACCGCCGACCACCCCGCGCGCCGTCTCATCGACCGCATGGGGGCCTGCGTGATGGGCTTCGAAGGCGGGGCCGAGGTCCTGGGCACGCCGCTGGAAGCCGAGATCAAGCGCGTCGTGCAGGTCGTCGAGGCCTTCCCGGACACCGGACGCCGCGTGTTCCAGACGGTGCTCAACGAATTCGAGAAATTCCTCGAGGGTTACTTCCGCGAGCACAACGAGAAGAGCCGGGTTGGCGTTTCGCTGGCGCAGCAGGTGGAGCAGCGCGAAACGCTGGCGATCCAGTACACGATCGAGCTGCGCAAGTTGTTGGGCGACGTGCCGGTGCACGAGGGCATCCGCGAGTTCATGTTCCATGTTTGGGCCGATGTGCTGGCCACCGCGGCCGTCCGCCATGGCCCGCAGAGCGACGAGGTCAAGACGGTGCGCGCGGCGGCCAGCGAACTGCTCTGGACAGCCAGCGCGAAGACCTCACGCGAGGACCGCGCCGAGGTGATCCGCCGGCTGCCGCCGCTGCTGACCACCTTGCGCCAGGGCATGGCCTCGGTCGGGCTGGCGGCCGAGAAGCAGGACAACGCGATCAAGGCGCTGAACCTGGCGTTGACGGCCGCCTTCAGCGCCCGCGCCACCGTGATCAGCGCGCAGCAGCTGGAAGACTTGAAGCAGCGCCTGGAGATGATCGAAGAGCTGCTGCCCGACGAAGAGGTCGAGATCGACGAGACCTGGGTGCTCGACAGCGGCAGCCATCAGCAAGAGGGCCTGGAGATCGTCGCCGACGGTGGCTCGATGCCGGGGCCGGCGATGCTGCAATGGGCGTCGGAGCTTCAGCTGGGCGCCGCGTTCATGCTCGAGTACCGTGGCCGCAACCAATCGGTGCGCCTAGTCTGGCAGGGCATGAACCGGCAGCTGTCGCTTTTTTCGGCACCCGATGGCCGCTGCGTGCTGTTCCAGAAGGCGCGCTTGGCGGCGTTCCTGCAAGCGGGCTTGCTGGTGCCGCTGCAAGACGAATCGCTCACCGTGGCGGCAACGCGCAACGCGATCGAAAAGATCAAGGCCGATCCGGCGCGCTTGTTGGCCTGAAAGGCCACCGCCGCGCGTGCGGCGGTGCGGCGTCTAGTGGATGAGCCGGTCTTCCGGTGCGACGAACAGCTCGTCGAGGATCAGTGCATCGGGCTCTTCACCCAGGCTCCAGAAGACCATCAGCACGATGATCTTGAGGTCGTCCAGTTCCAGCGGGCCCGAGCCCACTGCGGTGGCGCGGTCGATCACCATCTCGCGCAGCGGTGGCGTCAGCACGCCGGCGGCCTCAAGGAAGCTGATGAAACCGATCGACTCGTCGCCCAGCAGCTCTTGCTCTTCGCGCAGGTAGACGCGAATGCCGGCGGGAGACTGCGCCAGCGGCGCCGCGCCGGCAGGTGTTTCGGCGCTCAGTTCGCCGGTGCGCAATGCCAGCCCGTCCAGCCAGTGCAGCGCTTCCTGGATCTCGTCCGACTCGAACCCCACGGCGGACAGCTTGCGGCTCAGTTGCGCATGGTCCGGGCAGGCGTCGGGCCGCCAGTAGTTTTCGTACAGGTAGACCAGAACGTCGAACATGGATTGACTATACCCGAGTGCTTTGGGCCCGGTTGCCGGCATTTGGCCGGGATCACCCGGGGTCATCGAGCGCTTGCCGAGCCGGTTTTCGCGGTCGGACGGTGCGTGTGACAGGTCACCTGGAGAGGCGCTTCAGCCAGCGCCCCGGCGCTGGAACAAACCGCCCGGCAACCGGGCCAGGCGGCCGTCCAATTCCATCTCCAGCAAGCGGGTTTGCAACTCGGCGGTCGGCCAGCCGAGCCGTGCCGACAAGGCATCAAGCGTGACCGGGTCGTGGCCGAGGGCCTCAAGCAGCGGGTCGTGGCCGGCATCGGCGGCGTCGCTTGGCGGTGTCGCCGCGGTGGCGAAGACGCCGGGCGCGGGCAGGCGCAACTCCTGCACGATGTCGTCGGCGGTCTCGACCAGCTTGGCGCCGTCCTTGATCAGTTGGTGGCAGCCGCGCGACTGGGGACTGTGGATCGATCCGGGGATCGCGAACACCTCGCGGCCGCATTCGACCGCCAGGCGGGCGGTGATCAGCGAGCCAGACTGCACTGCGGCCTCGACCACCAGCGTGCCCAGCGTCAAGCCGGCGATGATGCGATTGCGGCGGGGAAAGTGGTGTTGCAGCGGCAGGCTGCCGAGCGCCAATTCGCTCAACATCAACCCAGCCCCCTCGCTGATGCGGTGGGCCAGCGCGTGGTGGCGCCGGGGGTAGACGCGGTCCAGCCCGGTGCCGATCACCGCGATGGTGCCGCCGCCGCTTGCATTGGCGCCGTCCAGGGCGCCCTCGTGCGCCGCGCCGTCGATGCCCAGCGCCAGACCCGACACGACGACCAGACCGGCCTGGCTCAGGTGGGCGGCGAAGGCGCGTGCGTTGTCCAGCCCTCCCGGGGTGGCGTGGCGGCTGCCGACGATCGCAATCGACGGGCGCGCCAGCAGGCCGATGCGCCCCTGCGCGTACAGCAGCAACGGCGGGTCGGCGGTCTCGAGCAGCGCCGCAGGGTAGGCCGAGTCGCCCAACGTCAACACATGGCGGCGGGCCGGGTCGGCGGCCAGCCAGGCCTGCGTCGTGTCGAACAACGCGTCGGGATCGAGGCTGGGTTGCAGCAGCGCCTGGGCGGCATCGACCCCCGCCACTTCGCGCCAGGCGCCTGGCCCGGCCGCGACGGCTGCTTGGGGTGAACCAAAAGCCGCCAGCAGGCGGCGTGCCGCGCCCGGGCTGAGCCCCGGTGAGTGCACGAGGCGCAGCCAAGCCCGCAGTTCGTCGGCGGGCAGGGCGGTGTCGGGTGGCATGGCGACGGGCGGCGGCCGTGGCCGCCGCTCAGGCCCGGGCGCTCAAGCCCGGGTGATCAGGGCTGGGTGAACAGGTCGCCGGCGGTGACCGGGTCTTGCACGTTCAGGATCAGCGCATACGACACACGCTCGAAGACCCGGAACACGAACATCAGGCCGTGGCGCTCGTCCGGCAGGCGGATCAATTCGCGCTTGTCTTCGGTGTTGTCGACCCGCTGCGTGCCGGCGCGCCAGACGGCCATCACGTGGCCGCGCTCCATGCCATCGCGCGCACCCTTGTTCAGCGAGACGATCTGGTTCTGGCCGGCGTTCAGGCCGTCGCCGTAGACCGAGATGATGCGGCCCGACATCGGTGCACCCGGCGCATGCGGGGCGAACGGATCGACATCGCGCGCCGGCGCGGGCGACAGGCGGTCGCCGATGTTCGACTCTTCACGCAGGTTGGTGATCGTGATCGTCGCCGGGATGATCTCTTTCGAGCCGTCGGCGGCGGTGCGTTCTTCGCCCGGGCGCACGTAGTCGGCCGTGCCGACATAGCGGGCCTCGAAGCCGAGCACCTCTTTGGTGATGGGGTCGACCAGGGGCTTCGGTTCACGGAACAGCTGCCAGCTGCGGGCCGCGGACAGGTCGCCGCGCACATAGGCGTTCTCGCCCTTGGACACGATGACCCGGCCTTCCTGGGTGGCGACGACGCGCGGCGCGGTGGCCAGCGTGTTGGTGTCCAGCACCACGGCATCGTTCAGGAACGGGCCGATCAGGTGCATCGGCACCGAGGCGATCGCATCGCTGGGCAGCGGCTCGGCGCGCACTCGCGGCGACAGCTTCTCGTCACCGATCGGCTTGGCGGTGCGCAGGCGGGCTCGGCCGCCGCTCTTGTCCAGGTACAGGATCTGGCCCGGATAGATCAGGTGCGGGTTGCGGATGTCGTCCATGTTCATCCCCCACAGCTCGGGCCAGCGCCACGGGCTCTTGAGGAACAACTTGGAGATGTCCCACAGCGTGTCACCACGCTTGATGGTGTAGCTGTCGGGCGCATTGGGCGCCAGCTCGGACAGCGGCACGCCGGTCTCGGCCACCTGCTGGGCGGTGGCGCGCTGGCCGGGGGTGATCGGGTAGGTGGTGGCCCCGGCCGACGCCGCAGCGCCCAACCCCAAGGACACGGCCACGAACCAGGCGGAAGGCGGCACAAGGGGCAGACGCGCGAATCGGCTCATGAATGGACTCTCCCGGGCGACGAGCCGGAAATCAAAAGGCAGTGCAACAATTCCGGTTGTGCAGCGGCGGCCAAACCCTTTCATCAGGGGCTCGAAGCCGGTGCCCAGCCGAAACCAAAAGCTAATAAAGCTCCGCAAATTCTGCCCCTAAAGCATTGATATCGCAAACAAACTGGCCCGCACGGTGCAACCCTTTGTCACCTGAGCAGGCCGCAAACGTTGCGCGCTGTTGACAACCTGGGGCAAGCCCCAAGGCCTTCATGGCCCACCGAACCCATGGCTCTGCTTCCGATCCTGCGTTATCCCGACCCCCGTTTGCACACCGTGGCCGCCCCCGTCGCCGAAGTCGACGAGACCGTGCGCCAGCTGGTGGACGACATGCTGCAAACCATGTACGAGGCCGACGGCGTGGGCCTCGCCGCGACGCAGGTCGACGTGCACCGCCGCATCCTGGTGATGGACACCTCCGAGCAGCGCAACGAGCCGCGCGTGCTGATCAACCCGGAACTGGTGCGCACCAGCGAAGAGATGATGGTCGGCGAAGAAGGCTGCCTGTCGGTGCCGACGGTGTACGACGCGGTGCCGCGCCACGCCCGGGTGACGGTGCGTGCGCTGGGGCGCGACGGCCGACCGTATGAGTTCGACGCCGAGGGCCTGATGGCGGTCTGCGTGCAGCACGAGATGGACCACCTGCTCGGCAAGGTGTTCGTCGAGTACCTGAGCCCGCTCAAGCGCGAACGCATCAAGACCAAGATGCTCAAGAAGACCCGCGACGAGCAGAAGCACCGATGAGCGCTGCCACCACCGCGGCGCCTGGCCTGCGCGTCGCCTTCGCCGGCACGCCCGAATTCGCCGCGGCGGCGCTGGCCGCGATCCGCGCTGCGGGCTACACCGTGCCGCTGGTGCTGACGCAGCCCGACCGGCCCGCGGGCCGTGGCATGAAGCTGACGCCGTCGCCGGTCAAGCAGTTGGCGCTTGCTCACGGCCTGGATGTGGCCCAGCCGCAGGGGCTGAAGCTGGACGGCAAATACGCAGCGGATGCTGCGGCGGCCCGCGCCACGCTCGAAGCGGCCGCGCCGGACGTGATGGTGGTCGCCGCCTACGGGCTGATCCTGCCGCCGTGGGTGCTGACGCTGCCGCGCCTGGGTTGCCTGAACATCCACGCCTCGCTGCTGCCACGCTGGCGCGGCGCCGCGCCGATCCACCGGGCGATCGAGGCTGGCGACGCCGAAACCGGCATCACGATCATGCAGATGGACGAAGGGCTGGACACCGGCGCGATGTTGTCCATCGGGCGCGAGCCGATCCGCCCCGGCGACGCCACCGGCACGCTGCACGACCGGCTGGCCACGCTGGGCGCCGCGATGATCGTGCAGGCCCTGGTCGACGCCGCCGCGGGCCGCCTGGCCGCCACGCCGCAACCCGAGGCGGGCGTGACCTACGCACACAAGATCGCCAAGACCGAAGCGGCGATCGACTGGTCGCTGCCCGCCGCCGCGATCGAGCGCCGGGTGCGCGCGTTCGACCCGTTCCCCGGTGCCAGCTTCGACTGCGGCGGCGAAACCGTGAAGCTCTGGCAAGCCCGGCTGCGGCCGGACGTGCAGGCGCCGCCCGGTCGTGTGGTGCAGGCCGATGCCACGCGGCTGACCGTGGCCTGCGGCGACGGCGGGCTCGACCTGCTGCAACTGCAGCGCCCCGGTGGCAAGCGCCTGCCGGTGGCCGCCTTCACCCAGGCCCGGCCCGACCTGCTGGGCACCGACCTCGCGCCCCATTGAACTCGTGACCCCCGGCCGCATCTGAGCCGGTATCCCCACTGACGCGCGCCGCATCGCCGGTGCCGAGGACCCAAGCGCCATGTTCAACCTGTTGAAGACCGCCGTCCTGATGGCGGCGATCACCGCCCTGTTCATGACCATCGGCCGCCTGCTCGGGGGCCAGCAAGGCATGGTGCTGGCGCTGGTCGTAGCGCTGGGCATGAACGTCTTCAGCTACTGGTTCTCCGACAAGCTGGTGCTGCGCATGTACAACGCGCAGGAGGTGGACGCCCAGAGCGCGCCGCAGTTCTACCGCATGGTGCAAGAGCTGGCCGAGCGGGCCCAGCTGCCGATGCCGCGCGTCTACCTGATCAACGAAGACGCACCGAACGCGTTTGCCACCGGCCGCAACCCGAACCACGCCGCGGTGGCCGCCACCACCGGCATCCTGCGCACGCTCAGCGAGCGTGAGTTGCGCGGCGTGATGGCGCACGAGCTGGCGCACGTGAAGCACCGCGACATCCTGATCTCGACCATCAGCGCAACGATGGCCGGCGCGATCTCGATGCTGGCGAACTTCGCGATGATCTTCGGCGGCCGCGACGACGAAGGGCGCCCGGTCAACCCGATCGTCTCGATCCTGGTGATGTTCCTGGCGCCGATCGCCGCCGGCCTGATCCAGATGGCGATCAGCCGCGCCCGCGAATTCGAGGCCGACCGAGGCGGCGCCGAGATCTCGGGCGACCCGCAGGCGCTGGCCTCGGCGCTGCAGAAGATCCACCGTGTCGCCCAAGGCTTGCCGCTGGAAACGGCCGAGCGCCACCCCGAGACCGCGCAGATGATGATCATGAACCCGCTCTCGGGCGGCGGGCTGCGCGGCCTGTTCTCGACCCACCCCAGCACCGAGGAGCGGGTCGAGCGGCTGCTCGAAATGGCCCGGGCCGGCTTGGCAACTCGCTGAATCGGGCCCTCAAGTCCGCGGCCGGTGGGCCGATAAACCGGGCAGTCCTGCGCCCAGAGATCACCCACCCCACCATGCGCCGCGCCCTCCTCGCCCTCGTCACCCCGGTCTGCCTCTGGCTGGCCGGCTGCGATCTGCTGGGCATCGAAGGCGCCACCGTCGTGGCCGAGCGCAAGGCGGCCGAAGGCAAGGCCGTGGGCGCCGCCTGCCGCCACGCGGGCCGGGCGATCGAAGACTGCTACACGCTGAACAAGAAGGCCGAAAAGGCCGCCATCTACGCCGGCTGGCGCGAGATGGACGACTACATGCGCGAGAACAAGCTCGAGCCGGTGCCACCGCAGCTCACGGCCGAGGCCCCGAAGCCGAAGGCCGCCGAGGCTGACGAAAGCAGCGAACCGGCGGCCAAGACCGAGTCCGACGGCAAGGCCAACGCCAAGGACGCCAAGACCAAGAAGGTCGCCAGCGCCCATTGACGGGGCGCCGCCAAGCGGGAAGGTGCGCGCCGCGTCAGCAGCGCACACAACACCCTGCCCTACATCAACGCGGTGTCCAGCGATGCATGGTCCCAGGTGGGCCAGTGCGTCGTCATGATGGCTTCGACGTTGATCCCATGCGAGACGTCTGACGCCGCCTGCGTGCTGGGCACCTTGAAGTTGGCGGCGACCAGGCCGTCGACATCGCCGCCGTTGGCTGGCTGTACTTCGGCCACCACGCTCAACTCCTTGACGTCGAAGGCGTCGTTGCCGTCGTTGGCGCGTTCGTTCGCGAAAACGATGTATCCGCGCCCGGTGTCGGCGTCTCGCACCATCACGACCTGATGTGTTCCACCTTCCGCTGTGAATCCGTCGAGGAGGTCCGCGATTTCCAGCGCGGTGGGGGTCATGCCGGAGAGGTGGCCCTCGATCGCGAAGATGTTCTGCCCCTGCAGATTCACGGGAGCCAAGAAGCTGTCCAGGCTGTCGCCGCTGCCGGGCTGCCCGTCGAGGATCTTCGCACCGGCATCGCCCAGGAAGGCACGAGCATCGATCACGTCCCCGTGCTTGCCCATGTCGAAGTCAACCATTCGATCAAAGCCGTTGGACTTGGCGCTCGCTTCGAGAACGAAAACATCGGCGCCGGCGCCCCCCGCGAGCCCATCGTCGCCGCTGCCGCCCCTCAGCCTGTCGTCGCCCGCGCCGCCAGCGAGCCAATCGCCGCCGGCCCTGCCATCGAGTCGATCGTTGCCCTCGTTGCCGGAGATGTAGTCGTCGTGTGAAGAGCCCGAGAGCTTGTCGTTGTCCGCCCCGCCATAGAGCTCGGCGCCATGCGCAACCAGGTGCAGCGTGGCCGAGTCGTTCAGGCCGTCGGCATCGGTGACCTTCACCGTCACGTCGAACGATTCTGTGCCGTAGGGCGCCTTGCCGCTCAGCAGACCGGTGGCCGGATCGATGTGCAGCCAGGACGGCACAGGGCTTCCGTCGGCCAGCGTCAACTCGTACGTGAACGCCGTCTGCCGATCGGGATCCGTCACACACCGCGACAGATCGAACGAAAACTCGGTGCGGCCGGTGTCGGCGAACCACACGCCGCCGTCCGGCAGGTCGAGAACGGGGCTGTCCGGTACCGGCGCGACCGTCAAGCCGATCATGGCCACCCGCACGCTGCCTTCTTCGTCGGTCACGAGATACGAGAACGACTCGGGTGTGCCATTCCAGTCGGGAACGGGCGGGTGGTACACCAGCGACTCCAACTGGACGGCCGTCAGTGACTGCCCCTCGGTTACCAAGGTGCCGTTGCCCAGCGTGAGGTATCCGTAATCTGGCAATTGGCCGATGGCGATGCTGACGCTGCCGCCGTCAGGATCGATCGGCGCGGTCAGGTTCAGCGCCGTGGTCGCGTCTTCGGCGATGACCACCGTGCGGTCCCCGTCGACAACCGGTGCGCTGGCGTTGTCACCCCAATGGAGCGTGACCGCCTGGGCGAAGTTGTCGGCGGTCAATTGAGAGGGATGCACCCCTTTCAGCACCACCACCGAAACGAAGTGGCTTCCGTCCTTGGGGCCGGTCTGATCGACTTCGACGATCGTGTCGTCCCCGCTGGCCGTGAGCCGGACATAGCCCTTGCCGATGGAGTCGGCTGACTTGGTCAGCCCACATTGCTTGTTGACGACGGACAGATCCAGCTGATCGCCACCGGCACCCGCAGCGAAGTCCGTGACCGTCAGCAGGCCATGGCTGTAGCTCGTGTACACGGGCACGACGCGATCGATGCCTTCGCCCAGCGTGGCCGTTGCCGTGGCGTCCGCGTACCCTGCCTGGAGCTGGACTGTGTCGTTGCCGCTGCCGGCGTCGATGGTGTCGCCGTAGCTCGACAAGATGAACTTGTCATCGCCTTCGCCGCCGACGATCGCCCAGCCCTTCTCGCCTGCAAACGTGCTGTCAAACGTGTCGTTGCCGGCACCAAGGTCGACGGCCACATCGGCTTCGTCGCTCGACCGTCGAAGAACGAGGTCGTCACCTGCGCCGCCCAGTACCAGCAGGGCCCTGCTGGTCTGCTGGGAATCGAAATAGCTGTCGATGGTGAGCGTGTCGTTGTCATTTCCACCGTCCACCGTGCCCCCCGCACCATGGAACACTAAGGTGTCATCGCCGGCATCGCCGAAGATCTGGTCCTCCAACTGGCCCTCGAGCGTGTCCTTGCCCTCCCCGCCGTGCAAGGTCTTGCCAGAGTCGCCTACGTAACCGTACGAGCCGGCCAGGTTGTCATTGCCTGCGCCGCCAAACAGCGTGTCGAGCCCGGTGCCTGCTCCATAGAGGGTGTCGTTTCCCTCGCCACCGTCGATCCAGTCGGCGTCGTCGCCGCCGCCCAGGGTGTCATTGCCCACCCCGCCGATCAGCGTGTCCTCGCCTGCCCGGCCCCAGACGAGGTCATCGCCGTCCGAGCCGTCGACGTAGTCGCTTCCGCCGAGTGCGTCCACGGTGTCGTTGCCGATGCCAGTGTTGGGGCCGTCATCCGGCTCGAAAGGGGTGATGCGGTCATCGCCTTCGGTGCCAGTGATGTTGACGCCAGCTGCGGCGACATCCTGTTGGGTGAAGCGGGGTGCCGTCTCGTTGACGCGTGTCAAGTACCTCATGATTCCCTCCCTCGGGTTGTTCGTTGAGAAAGTCGCGATTCTGGGGCCAACCTTGACGACCCCAATGCCCAAGTCGTTGAGCTTGCAAGCTTGCAAAGCCGTTGAGCACCGGTGCAGGTCGGTCCATACGAGAATGCGACGATGTCCGGAGTAACCCTAGCCTTGCCTGTTTGGCAACACCCCGAATTCCGCCGCGGCGCCCGTGAGATGACCGGCATCGCGCTGGGCCTGGCCGCGTGGGGCCTGGTGACTGGCGTGGCGATGGTCAAGAGCGGCTTGCCGATTCCGCTGGCGTTGCTGATGACCTTCGTCGTCTTTGCCGGCAGCGCGCAACTGGCCTCGCTGCCACTGATTGCCAGCGACGCGCCGATCTGGGTCGTCTGGGCCACCGCGGCGTGTGTCAACCTGCGGTTCGTGATCTTCAGCGCCGGTTGGCGGCCGTATTTCGGCCACCTGCCGTTGCGCGAGCGGCTGCTGCATGGCTACTTCACCGCCGACCTGAACTACGTGATGTTCATGCGGCGCTTCCCCGAGCCCAAGCCGTCGGCCGACCAGGGGCCGTACTTCTGGGGCGGTGTCGCGATCAACTGGGTCACCTGGCAGGCGATGTCGCTGCTGGGCGTTGCGCTGGCCGACCGCATCCCGACCGCCTGGGGGCTGGGTTTCGCGGGCACGCTGGCCTTGCTGGGCCTGACGGGCTCGCTGCTGTCGGACCGGGCGACCTGGATCGCCGCGGCGATCGCCGCCTGCGCGGCGGTGGCGGCCTTCGCGCTGCCGTTCAAGCTCAACATCGTCGTTGCGATCGCTGCGGCGGTGGCGGTTGGCATCGTGCTCGACCACTTCAACCCGTTCACGCAGGAAAAGGCCGCCCGATGAGCACGTGGGAGGCGATGGTCTCGATCCTGGGCCTGGGCGTCATCACGGTGCTGACGCGTTCGTTCTTTCTCTTGCCCCAGCGTGAGGTGCCGATTCCGGTGTGGTTGCGCGAGGCGCTTCGTTACGCGCCGCTGGCCGCGCTGGTGGCCGTGATCGCGCCCGAAGTCATCATGAAAGACGGGCACCTGATCCAGACGTGGCAGGATGCGCGCCTGTACGCCGCCGCCGCCGGGGCGCTGTGGTACTGGTGGCGCCGTGGCATCCTCGGCACCATCGTCTGCGGCACCGCGGTGCTGCTGGCGTTGCGTTTCGGCCTGGGCTGGTAGGCGCCCGGCGCCGGCGCGGCGCCCAGATCGCTTTCCTTTTCCATCCGAGAACGACACCACCATGATGAAAGTGCTCCGCTTTTCCGACCTCGTCGCCCAAGGCCAAGTGCAGGGCAAGCGCGTGTTCATCCGCGCCGACCTGAACGTGCCGCAAGACGATGCCGGCCGCATCACCGAAGACACCCGCATCCGCGCTTCGGTGCCCTGCATCAAGCTGGCGCTCGACGCCGGCGCTGCGGTGATGGTCACCAGCCACCTGGGCCGCCCGACCGAGGGTGAGTTCAAGCCCGAGGATTCGCTCAAGCCGGTGGGCGAGCGCCTGGCCGAGCTGCTGGGCCGCGAAGTCAAGCTGGTCGCCAACTGGGTCGACGGCGTCGACGTCAAGCCCGGCCAGATCGTGCTGCTCGAGAACTGCCGCCTGAACAAGGGCGAGAAGAAGAACAACGAAGAGCTGGCCAAGAAGATGGCCGCGCTGTGCGACATCTTCGTGCACGACGCCTTCGGCACCGCGCACCGCGCCGAGGCCTCGACCTACGGCATCGCGCAGTTCGCCCCGGTGGCCTGCGCCGGCCCGCTGCTGGCGGCCGAGATCGACGCGATCGGCAAGGCGCTGGCCAACCCGAAGCGGCCGCTGGTGGCGATCGTCGCGGGCTCGAAGGTCTCGACCAAGCTGACCATCCTGCAGGCACTGGCCAAGAACGTCGACGGCCTGATCGTCGGCGGCGGCATCGCCAACACCTTCATGCTGGCCGCCGGCCTGAAGATTGGCAAGAGCCTGGCCGAACCCGACCTGCTGGGCGACGCCACCGCGGTGATCGCGGCGATGAAGGCCCGCGGCGCCGAGGTGCCGATCCCTGAAGACGTGGTGACCGCCAAGGCCTTCGCCGCCGACGCGCCGGCCACGGTGAAGGCCGCCACGGAGGTGGCCGACGACGACCTGATCCTCGACATCGGCCCGAAGACCGCCGCCAAGCTGGCGGCGCAACTCAAGGCCGCCGGCACCATCGTCTGGAACGGCCCGGTCGGCGTGTTCGAGTTCGACGCCTTTGCCAAGGGCACCGAGACGATCGCCCGCGCCATCGCCGACAGCGACGCGTTCAGCATCGCCGGTGGCGGCGACACCCTGGCCGCGATCGCCAAGTACGGCATCGAGAAGGACGTGGGCTACATCTCCACCGGCGGCGGCGCCTTCCTCGAGATCCTGGAAGGCAAGACGCTGCCGGCGTTCGAGATCCTGGCCAAGCGCGCCGCGTGACGGTGCCCGCACGGCGCCGCGCCGCGGCGCTGCTCGCTGCGCTGGCCCTGGCGGCCGGCGCGGCGGCTGCGGCCGAACCGGCCGGCGTGCTGGGGGTGCAGAGCGGCGGCCGCCAGCTGCTGCGCGATTGCAAGCCCTGGGTGCCGCGGGGCCTGTCGTTCTTCGGCCGCCTGCTGCCCAGCCCGCGGCCGGCCGACCCGAGCACCGGCGCCGCGCGCGAGCGCTACGGCGCCACCGCGCTGCCGCTGGCGAGCGCGATCGGGGCCGACGTCGTGCGGCTGCAGATCGGCCAACCCTTTCTCGACCCTCAGTCGCCCGAGTACGACAAGAACTACCTCGCCGAGGTGAAGGGCGCGGTGGCCGAGGCCCGCCGCGCCGGCTTCAGCGTGATCCTGTCGCTGCAATGGGAAGGACGCACCGGCGTCAAGCCGGTCGAGATGCTGCCCAAGGCCTCGGCCCTGCGGGCGTGGGCGGCCGTGGCGCCTGCCTTTGTCGACGACCTGGGCATCGCCTTCGAGCTGTTCAACGAGCCTGCCAGCCCGCCCGACCCGGGCCCCGGCGTGTGGGAGGCCTGGCGCGCCGGCCACCAGGCCCTGATCGACGCATTGCGCAAGAGCGGCGTGCGCAACCTGCTGATCGCCGACGGCCTGCGCGGCGCGCAGCGGCTGGACGGCGCCCCGGCGCTGAACGACCCGCTGGGCCAGTTGGCCTATGCGGTGCACCCGTACTTCGGCGCCGAAGACAACTCACCCGCCGGCTGGGACCAGCGCTTCGGCCGCTTCGCCGCCAGCCACCCCGTGATCGCCACCGAGTGGGGCCATGCGGCGCGGCACTGCGATCGGGGTGCCGCCGACACGGTCGAGCAGTTACTCGGTTACCTCGCCGACCGCCGCATCGGCGTCATCGGCTACGGGGCCGACGAGGTCCACAGCCGGCTGCTGCGCTGGGACGGCGACAAGCCCGTCTGGTCGAGCTACAAGAACCGCCCCTGCGACGGCGGCGCCGCCGGCCCCGGCGAGCTGATGCGGGCGTTGTTCGACCGCCAGGCGCGCGAAGCGGCCGCCGCCCATGCCGTGGCCCCTGCGGCCTGCGAGCGCCCGCCGCGCTGACCGTTGCGGCGCCGCCGCGAATCGCGGCTTTCCACATCAGCGGGGCAGGGTTAGGCTGCTACGCTGGGCACAAGACCCGTAAGCAAGCCTCGTGAGGAGACATTCGAGATGGCATCCCCCCTGACCCCGGCCGAACAGGCCCTGCGCGACGCTGCGCTCGACTACCACCGCAGCCCGACGCGCGGCAAGATCGCCGTCACGCCGACCAAGCCGCTGTCGAACCAGCGCGACCTGTCGCTCGCCTACTCACCCGGCGTGGCCTACGCCTGCCTGGCGATCGAAGAAGACCCAAAGCTGGCGGCCGACTTCACCTCGCGCGCCAACCTCGTCGGCGTGGTGACCAACGGCACTGCGGTGCTGGGCCTGGGCAACATCGGCCCGCTGGCCGGCAAGCCGGTGATGGAGGGCAAGGGCTGCTTGTTCAAGAAGTTCGCCGGCATCGACGTGTTCGACATCGAGCTGGCCGAGAACGACCCCGACAAGCTGGTCGAGATCATCGCCGCGCTCGAGCCCACGCTGGGCGGCATCAACCTCGAAGACATCAAGGCGCCCGAGTGCTTCTATGTCGAGCAGAAGCTGCGCGAGCGGCTGAACATCCCCGTCTTCCACGATGATCAGCATGGCACCGCGATCATCTCCAGCGCCGCGCTGATCAACGGGCTGGAGCTGGTGGGCAAGAAGATCGGCGAGGTCAAGCTCGCCGTGTCGGGCGCCGGTGCCGCCGCGATCGCCTGCCTGGACCTGATGGTCAGCCTGGGCGTCAAGCGCGAGAACATCTTCGTCGTCGACTCCAAGGGGGTGGTGCGCGAAGGCCGCGGCGACACGCTGGACCCGTCCAAGCGCCGCTATTGCCAGCACACCAGCGCGCGCACGCTGGCCGACGTGGTCGACGGGGCCGATGTCTTCCTCGGCTGCTCGGCGCCCGGTGTGCTGACCGGCGAGATGGTCAAGACGATGGCGGCCCAGCCGATCATCCTGGCGCTGGCCAACCCCGAGCCCGAGATCCGGCCCGAGGTGGCCAAGGCCGCGCGGCCCGACTGCATCATCGCCACTGGCCGCTCGGACTACCCGAACCAGGTCAACAACGTCCTGTGCTTCCCGTACATCTTCCGCGGCGCGCTCGATTGCGGCGCAACGCGCATCACCGAGGCGATGAAGCTGGCCTGCGTGCGCGAGATTGCCGCGCTGGCCAAGGCCGAGATGAGCGACGAGGTGGCCGCGGCCTACGCCGGGCAAGAGCTGAAGTTCGGGCCCGACTACCTGATCCCGACGCCGTTCGATGCGCGCCTGATCCTGCGCATTGCGCCGGCGGTGGCGCTGGCCGCGGCCGAGTCTGGTGTTGCCACACGCCCGATCACCGACCCGCAGGCCTACCGCGAACAGCTGACCAAATACGTCTACCAGACCGGCATGTTCATGCGCCCGGTTTTCCTGGCCGCCAAGGCCAAGCCGGCGCGCGTGGTCTACGCCGAGGGCGAAGACGAGCGGGTGCTGCGCGCGGTGCAGGTGGTCAAGGACGAAGGGCTGGCCCAGCCGATCCTCGTCGGCCGGCCGAGTGTGATCGAGATGCGCATCGAGCGCGCCGGCCTGCGGCTGAAGGCCGGCGTCGATTTCGAGCTGGTCGACCCCGAAGACGACCCGCGCTACCGCGCCTGCTGGGAGGACTACCACCGCCTGATGGGCCGCGACGGCATTTCGCCCGAGGCCGCCAAGGCGGCGCTGCGCCGCTCGAACACCTTGATCTCGTCGATGCTGGTGCGCCGCGGCGATGCCGACGCGCTGCTGTGTGGCCTGGTCGGCCGCTTCGACCACCACTTCGACCACGTCAAGAACGTGATCGGCGCGCGGCCCGGCTCCGGCACGATGGCGACGATGAACGCGCTGATGCTCGAGCAGCACACGCTGTTCATCGCCGACACCTTCGTCAACGAAGAGCCGAGCGCCGAGCAACTGGCCGAGATCGCGCAGATGGCGGCCGAAGAGGTGCAACGCTTCGGCATGCCGGCCAAGGTGGCCTTCCTGTCGCACTCGATGTACGGCTCGTCGACCCGCGCGTCGGCCAAGCGCATGCGCGCCGCGCGTGAGCTGTTCGTTCAGCGCTGCCCCGGCATCGAAAGCGACGGCGAGATGCAGGGCGATGCGGCCTTGTCGGAAACGATCCGCCGCGCGGTGCTGCCCGACACCACGCTGAGCGGCGCTGCCAACCTGCTGGTGCTGCCCAACATCGACGCCGCGAACATCCTGTTCAACGTGCTGAAGGTGACCGGCGGCCACGGCGTGACGGTGGGCCCGATCCTGCTCGGGGCGGCGGCCACGGCGCACATCCTGACGCCGTCGGCGACGATGCGGCGGGTGGTCAACATGACCGCGCTGGCGGTCACCGACGTGGCCGCGTCACGGGCTGTGTAATCGGGTGGTAACCGGCGAGCAGCCGGTCTGTCGATAATCGGCCGCTGAAACAAAAGTACACCTCACTGGAGAACCCCATGTCCCGCGCCACCAAGATCGTTGCCACCCTCGGCCCTGCCTCCAGCGACGCCGATGTGCTGGAGCGCTTGCTGCGGGCCGGGGTGGACGTGGTGCGGCTGAACTTCAGCCACGGCAAGGCGCAAGACCACATCGCGCGGGCCAGGCTGGTGCGCGAGTGCGCGGCCCGTGTCGGCAACCCGGTGGCGCTGATGGCCGACCTGCAGGGCCCGAAGATCCGGGTCGGCAAGTTCGCCGAAGGCAAGGTGATGCTCGAAAAGGGCGCTCCGTTCGTGCTGGACGCCGGCCGCACCGAGCCGGGCGACATCAACGGTGTCGGGCTGGACTACAAGGAGCTGCCGCGCGACGTGAAGCCCGGCGACACGCTGCTGCTCAACGACGGGCTGATCGTGCTGACGGTCGACCGTGTGCTCGGCGAGCAGGTGCACACGCTGGTCAAGATCGGCGGCGAGTTGTCCAACAACAAGGGCATCAACAAGCAGGGCGGCGGCCTGACCGCGCCGGCGTTGACCGCCAAGGACATGGAAGACATCAAGACCGCGATGAGCTTCCAGTGCGACTACCTGGCGGTGAGCTTTCCGAAGAATGCGACCGACATGGAAATGGCGCGCCAGCTGGCCAATGTGGCCGGCGAGCCGTGGCGCCACAAGCCGGCGATGATCGCCAAGATCGAGCGCAGCGAGGCCATCCCACACTTGGAGGCGATCCTGCGCGCGAGCGACGGCATCATGGTCGCGCGTGGCGACCTGGCGGTCGAGGTTGGCAACGCGGCGGTGCCGGCGCTGCAAAAGCGCATGATCCGCATGGCGCGCGAGATGGACAAGATCGCGATCACCGCCACGCAGATGATGGAGTCGATGATCTTGGCGCCGGTGCCCACCCGCGCCGAGGTCTCTGACGTGGCCAACGCAGTGCTCGACGGCACCGACGCGGTGATGCTGAGCGCCGAGACGGCCGCCGGCAAGTTCCCGGTCGAGACGGTCGAGCACATGGCGCTGATCGCGCTCGAGGCCGAGCGCGCCGACGAGGTCAAGCTCGAAGCCGACTTCACCAACAAGCAGTTCGGCCGCATCGACCAGTCGATCGCAATGGGCGCACTGTTCACCGCGCACCACCTGGGCTGCAAGGCCATCATCGCGCTGACCGAATCGGGCTCGACCGCGCTGTGGATGAGCCGGCACAACATCAAGGTGCCGATCTACGGCCTGACCAGCCAGGAGCGCTCGCAGTCACGCATGGCGCTGTACCGCAACGTGCGGCCGATCCTGATGGCCAACTACTCCGACCGCGACCAGGCCTTGGCCGAGGCCGAACGCCTGCTCGTCGTGCGCGGCGTGCTGAAGCCCGGCGACACCTACGCCATCACCTGCGGCGAGCCGATGGGCTACCCCGGCGGAACCAACATGCTCAAAGTGTGCCGCGTCGGCTGACTTGACCAGCCCGCGCGAAGCGCCGGGCCTTCCAAGTGGCGTGCGCGGATCCGGCTTGGCCGGTCCGCTGCGCGAGCCCCCTCGGGGGGCAGGCCCGTGAGGGCCGTGGGGGCGCTGTCTACGCGGCTTGCGCCAGCTCGATCATCGCGTTCACACGCGGACCGGCGTTCTTGACCACCAACTGCACGGCCGTCTGGTTGCGGCCGAAGACGCGGAACAGTTCGTCGGCAAAACCCTGGCCGATGTGCTCGATGCCGGTGAAATCCAACTCGGCCTGCTTGAACTCGGTCAGGCGGGCCGCGACGCGGCGTGCCTGGGCGCGGGATTCGAGCCCGGTGTCTTCGTTGACGATCAGGCGCAAAGGCAGGGTGGTGCGTTCGATCGAATAGCCTTGGGCATCGAGGCTGGCCGAGCGCATCACCTCGTCGAGCGTGCGGGTCGTGTCCAGCGCGATCGCCAGGTAGATGGCGCTGCCTTGTTGTTGCTTCACGGCGCGGGCCTGCTTCCAGCTGCGCGGGTCCCATTCACGGTGCTGGAAGGCGACCGCGTTGGCGTGCAGGTCGAACACGTCGGCCAGCCGCGAGGTGAAGTACAGGCCGCGCCCGGTGTGGCGCTCGGGCGCGCTGGTCAGCTTGCCTTTGCTCAGCTCCAGCATCGCCATCGCCGGGTCTTCGATCTCGAAACCCTCGCGGATCTTGTCGAACAGGCCGCGGCCATCGTCCGACACCAGCAACTGCAGGTGGGCCGGGGTCTGGCGCATCGAAATCGTGACGAACTGGCCTTCGCTGTGGTCGATGGCGTTGTTCAGCAGTTCGGTGAAGGCGTGCTGCATCAGCTGGCGCACGTTCTTCGGCATCTCGAAATGGGGCGCGAAGTCGCGCGACCAGGGCAGGTCTTCGTTCAGCCCGGCCAGCGGGTAGCGTTGCACGATTTGGCGTAACCGCCCCGGCGAGTAGCGCGCCCGCCGGCCTTCGCCGCTGGCCTGCAGCCAGCCCAGGCCGACCAGTTGCTTGACCAGGGCGCGGGCCTTGCCAATGCCGCAGCCGGCGCGTGCGGCCACTGCTTTCGCAAGGTCGGCCGGGTGCTCTTCGGCAACGCGGGTGATCCAGGTGGTGACTTGAGCCAGTTCGATGCGGGCCATGGTGGGGGCTTTCGTGACAGCAGAGGAGGGCGGGCCGCGGCGGCCGCGAATCCCGGGTTTCCAGGCTCACAGTGTTGGCCGATCGGGCGCAAACTGGAGCCGGAAAAGCGGCGGCTTTCGGGCCCAGTTCCGGGCCGGCAGGGGCGCGTTGGCCTGGCACGCGTGCTGCTTGTCACGCCCCAAGTTTGTGGAAGGGCCGACCAGGGGCGCTCGGTAGAATCGGCCGAGTTACGGCGCGATTACATCGGCCCGGCCCCTGCCTCCCGAGCGACGGCGGCGGCCCGGCCCGCCCGGCGCCGGGGCCTGTTTTTCAACTGCAGTGAGGAAGACCATGCCTCTCGTTTCCATGCGCCAGCTGCTGGACCATGCCGCCGAAAACGGCTACGGCATCCCGGCTTTCAACGTCAACAACCTCGAACAGGTCCAGGCCGTGATGACCGCCGCGGCGGAAGTCGGCGCGCCGGTGATCCTGCAAGCCAGCGCCGGTGCCCGCAAGTACGCCGGCGAGGCCTTCATCAAGCACCTGATCCAGGCGGCCGTCGAGGCCTGGCCGCAGATCCCGCTGGTGATGCACCAGGACCACGGCCAGAGCCCCGACGTGTGCCGCGGCGCGATGGCGCTGGGCTTCGGCTCGGTGATGATGGACGGCTCGCTCGAAGCCGACGGCAAGACCATCGCCAGCTACGACTACAACGTCGACGTGACGCGCAAGGTGGTCGACATGGCCCACGCCCAGGGCGTGACCGTCGAAGGTGAGCTGGGCTGCCTGGGTTCGCTCGAAACCATGCAGGGCGACAAGGAAGACGGCCACGGCACCGACGCCGTGATGACCCACGACCAGCTGCTGACCGACCCCGAGCAGGCGGCCGACTTCGTCAAGCGCACCCAGCTCGACGCACTGGCCATCGCCATCGGCACCAGCCACGGCGCCTACAAGTTCACCCGCAAGCCCACCGGCGACATCCTCGCCATCGGCCGCGTGAAAGAGATCCACAAGCGCATCCCCAACACCCACCTGGTGATGCACGGCTCGTCGTCGGTGCCGCAAGACTTGCTGGCGATCATCAACCAGTACGGCGGCAAGATGAAAGAGACGTACGGCGTGCCGATCGAAGAGATCCAGGAAGCCATCAAGCACGGCGTGCGCAAGATCAACATCGACACCGACATCCGCCTGGCGATGACCGGCGCGGTGCGCAAGTTCATGGCCGAGAACCCCGACAAGTTCGACGCCCGCGAATGGCTCAAGCCGGCCCGCGAAGCCGCGATGAAGATCTGCCGCCAGCGCTACATCGAGTTCGGCTGCGAAGGCCAGGCCGGCAAGATCAAGCCGGTGACGATGGTCGACATGGCCAAGCGCTACGCCAACGGCGAGCTGGCCCAGACGGTGGTCTGAGCCCCCGTGTGACGAATTGCAGGCGGCCCCCGACGGGGCCGTTTTGCTTGGGGCCGGAGCCGCCGGCGGACGAGCAAGCCACCTACAATCAACGGCTCATTTTTCGTCCCGTGCCATGACTGCTTCGCTGCTCCAGAGTTCGCTGCATTCCCTTCCCCTGCTGGCGCGCGGCAAGGTGCGGGACAACTACGCGGTCGGCACCGACCGCATCCTGATGATCGCCAGCGACCGCCTGTCGGCTTTCGACGTCGTGATGGGCGAGCCGATCCCCGGCAAGGGCGAGCTGTTGACCCAGATGGCGCTGTTCTGGTTCGAGCGCCTGAAAGACGTGGTGCCCAACCACCTGACCGGTGAGGCGCCCGAGTCGGTGGTCGCGCCGGACGAAGTGGCCCAGGTGCGTGGCCGTTCGATGCTGGTCAAGCGCCTGAAGCCCGTTCCGGTCGAGGCCGTGGTGCGTGGCTACCTGGCCGGCTCGGGCTGGCAGGAATACCAGCAGTCGCAATCGGTGTGCGGCGTCGCGCTGCCGGCCGGCCTGCACAACGCCGCCAAGCTGCCCGAGCCGATCTTCACCCCGGCCACCAAGGCCGAGATGGGCGAACACGACGAGAACATCTCGTTCGAGCAGATGGCCGACCAGATCGGCCGCCCGCTGGCCGAGCAGGTGCGGTCCGTCGCGATCCGCCTGTACAAGGAAGCGGCCGCCTTTGCGCTGACCAAGGGCATCATCATTGCCGACACCAAATTCGAATTCGGCCTCGACGCCGATGGCACGCTGACGCTGATGGACGAGGTGCTGACGCCCGATTCGTCGCGCTACTGGCCGGTCGAGGGCTATGCCGACGCGGTCAAGACCGGCGCCAACCCGCCCAGCTACGACAAGCAGTTCGTGCGCGACTGGCTCGAGCAGGTCCGCATCGACGGCCAACCCTGGCCGAAGACGGCGCCGGCACCGGCGCTGCCGCCTGAGGTGGTGCAGCGCACGGCCGCGAAGTACCACGAAGCCTTCGAGCGCCTCGGCGCCCGCTGACCGGTCGCCGCCACCGTGGTCGCCTCCCGCCTGATCGAGCGCCTGGACGGCGCGATAACCGTCGCGTCGGAACCGCTGCAGCGCGAATACCTGAAGGCCGAGCGGGCCGGGGCGATCGCGCGCTTGGGCTTGCTGCCGGACGCGCGCTTTGCGCTGTCGGGCCTGCGGACCCAGAACCAGCGCCACAAAGACCCGTTGCTGTCGGCCTGGATCCACCTCGTCGACGGCCAGATCGACCATTTCGACACGATCGCGCCGAAGGCTGTCGAGAAGTTCCAGCGCGCGCTCGAGCTGGCCGAATCGGCCGGCCACCTGCCGATGCAGGCGCTGGCCTCGGCCTGGCTGGCCAACTGCGCCTTCAATGCGTCCGACATCCCGGCGCTGACGCGCCACATCGCCGCCGCGTTGAACCTGGCCGAGCCCGACCAGCACGCCGCCCGGGCCCGCGTGGGCCTGGTGCTGGCCGATGCCTACCGCTGCGGCGGCGACGACGCCAATTCCCAGACCTGGTACCTGCGCGCTCGGGCCCACGCCAGCGCCGATGGCGACAGCTCGATGATCAGCGCGATGCTGCACAACATCGCCTCGATGCGCTCGGGCCAGATCGCGCTGGCCGACGCCTTCGGCCGCGCCGACACCGAGCAGGCCCGCAAGGCGCTGCTCGAAGCCGAATCGACCGCCAACTACGACTGGGGTACCGGCGTGGCGTCGTTGTCGACCCTGGTGCCGGTGATCCGCGCGCAGTTCCTGGTGGTGCTGGGCCGTTTCGACGAGGCGGCCCGCCTGTTCAACGACCACCTGGACCGTGCCCGCCACGAGGGCATGGCGCACCGCGAGCCGCGCCTGCTGGCCGACCGTGCCTGGTGCCATGTGCGCCTGGGCCAGGTGGCGCAGGCGCTGGCCGATGCTCGCGCGGCCGAAACCGGCGTGGCCGGCCAACGCGATGCCGACGACCGCGCGGCCACCTATGCCCGCTTGGCACGCATCCACCGCCACGGCGGGCGTGACGGCGTGGCCGACGCGCTGCAGGCTCAGGCCGAAGCGGCGCTGGCAGAGCACCAGGCCGAACAGGTCGCGCTGCGCGAGGCGCTGGACCGCACCCTGGCCGGGCTGGAGAAGTAGGCCGGCCCGCCGCTGCAGCGGCGGGCCGAGCCGGCCGCTCAGAACAGGGCCATGCTGAGCTTGCGGCGGTACTGGTCGAGCACCGGGTCGGCCGCGGGAGCGGCGGCGGCCTTGCCGGTCAGCTCCAGCGTGCCCTTGGCGGCGCCGGCCGCCGGGTCGGCCTTGGCGGCCGGCTTGGTCATCAGCTCAAGGATCGCCACATAGGTCTTGCGCGCGAGTTCCTGGTTCCAGGTCTTGTCGCGCATCAGGATCTCCAGCAGCTCGTCCATCGCCGCCGTCGTCTGGCCATGGGCGAACAGCCACTGGGCACGCTCGAAGCGGGCCTCGAAATCGCGCCGGTTGGCGCCGATGGCCGCGTCCAGCGCCGCCATCGGCCGGGCCGCCGGCGCCGCCTCGCAGGCCTTCAGCCAGTGCTCGATCGCGGCGTAACGGGTGTCCGACAGCACCTTGCTCGCCACCGGCTCGAAGGCCTGGCGGGCCTGGGCGGTGCGGGCCGGGTCGGTCGCGGCTTCGCCGAGCAGCAGCTTCAGGTAGTCGATGCGGGCGCCGTCGTTGGACGGGTCGATCGCCACCGCTTCCTGCAGCTTCGCCAGCGCGGCGTCGATGTCGCCGCCTTCGGCCAGCAGCTGCTCGGCCTCGGCCACCTCGGCGTCGGCCTCGAGCTCGTCGATGCTGGGCACGTGCTTGTCGAGGAACTTGCGGACCTCGGCCTCGGGCAGCGCGCCGACGAAGCCATCGACCGGCTGGCCCTGCGAGAACAGCACACAGAACGGGATCGAACGCACGCCGAAGGCCTGGCTCAGCTGGCCGGCGATCTCGGGCTGCTCGTCGCTGTTGAGCTTGGCCAGCATGAAACGGCCTTCGTAGGCGGTCTCGAGTTTCTCGAGCACCGGCCCCAAGCTCTTGCACGGCCCGCACCAGGGCGCCCAGATGTCCAGCAGCACCGGTTGCTGCATGGAGGCGCCGATCAGCTCGGTCTCGAAGTTCTGAATGGTGATGTCGATCATGTCGGAATATGAACTGAGGGCGAACGGGGGCGAAACAAGCGCAGCCTAAAATCGCGCTTTTCCCGTGACCCGGAGCCGCAAGCTTGGAGCCTGCCCTGCCCGTGGTCGGCATCGTGATGGGGTCGTCCAGCGACTGGGACACCATGCAGATCGCCGCCCAGATTCTCGCCGAGTTCGGCATCGCCCACGAAGCCCGCGTGGTGTCCGCCCACCGCATGCCGGACGACATGTTCGCCTATGCCGACGCGGCCGCCGCGCGTGGGCTGAAGGCGATCATCGCCGGCGCCGGTGGCGCGGCGCACCTGCCCGGCATGCTGGCCGCCAAGACGGTCGTGCCCGTGCTGGGCGTGCCGGTGGCCAGCCGCCACCTCCAGGGCGTCGACTCGTTGCACTCGATCGTGCAGATGCCCAAGGGCGTCCCGGTGGCGACCTTTGCCATCGGCACCGCCGGCGCGGCCAACGCGGCGCTGTTCGCGGTGGCGATGCTGGCCAACGAAGACGCAGGCCTGCGCGAAAAGCTGGCGGACTACCGTGCCAAGCAGACCGAAGCGGCGCGGGCCATGAGCCAGGAGTTGAAGTGAGCGTTGCCAAGCCGCTGTTGCCGGGGGCCACGCTCGGCGTGATGGGCGGGGGCCAACTGGGCCGCATGTTCGTGCACGCGGCGCAGGCCATGGGCTACGCGACCGCGGTGCTCGATGCCGACCCGACCAGCCCGGCCGGCCTGGTCTCGCACCACCACCTGCTGGCCGCCTACACCGACACCGCGGCGCTGGCCGAGCTGGCCCGCGTGGCCGACGCGGTGACAACCGAATTCGAAAACGTGCCGGCGCCGGCGCTGCGTGTGCTGGCCGAATCGCGCCCGGTGGCGCCCGGCGCCGACGCGGTCGCGATCTGCCAGGACCGGGCGGCCGAAAAGGCCCACTTCGGCCGTGCCGGCGTGCCCTGCGCGCCGTATGCGGTGATCGACGCCGAGGCGGCGCTGGCCGCTGTCGACGCGGCGCTGTTGCCGGGCATCCTGAAGACCGCCACCTTGGGCTACGACGGCAAGGGCCAGGCCCGCGTGGCCGACCGCACCGAGCTGGCCAACGCCTGGCAACGGCTGGGCAAGGCGCGCTGTGTGCTGGAGCAACTGCTGCCGCTGCAGCGCGAGCTGTCGGTCATCGTCGCCCGCGGCGCCGACGGCCAGGCGGTGACCTTCCCGGTGCAGCAGAACCTGCACCGTGACGGCATCCTCGCCGTCACACAGGTGCCGGCGCCCGATGTGCCGTCCGCCCTGGCCGACGAGGCGGCGCGCTGCGCGAAGGCGATCGCTGCATCGATGGACTATGTCGGCGTGTTGTGCGTCGAGTTCTTTGTCGTCGCAGACGCGGCGGGCGCACTGCGGCTGGTGGCCAACGAAATGGCGCCGCGCCCGCACAACTCGGGCCACTACACGATCGACGCCTGCGATGTCTCGCAGTTCGACCTGCAAGTGCGCTGCATGGCCGGCCTGCCTCTGGTCAGCCCGCGCCTGCACTCGCCGGGGGTGATGCTGAACCTGCTGGGCGACCTCTGGTTCGTCGGCGGCGCTGCCCAGCCCCAGACGCCGCGCTGGGCCGAGGTGCTGGCGCTGCCCGGTGCCCACCTGCACCTGTATGGCAAGGCTGATGCACGCCCGGGCCGCAAGATGGGGCACCTGACCTTCACCGGCGCGACACCCGAGGACACCCGCGCCCAGGCCTTGAAGGCTTGTGCGCTGCTCGGCCTGCCGGCGTTCTGAGCGATGCCCGCCCGCATGTCGTTTCGCGCCGATCATGCCGCCCTGCGGCGCCCGCGCGTCGCCTGAGATGCCGATCCGCGACGGTGCCGATGCCACTGCCCTGCGCGAAGTTGCGCAGCGGCTGGCCGACGGCGAGCTGGTGGCGTTTCCGACCGAGACGGTCTACGGCCTGGGTGCCCGGGCCGACGACGACGCGGCGGTCGCCCGCATCTACGCCGCCAAGGGCCGGCCGGCCGACCACCCGCTGATTGTTCACGTGGCCCAGGCCGAGGGTGCGCGGGCCTTCGCCGCGGCCTGGCCGGCGCGCGCCCAGCGGCTGACCGAGGCCTTCTGGCCCGGCCCACTGACGGTGATCGTGCCGCGTGCGCCCGGCATGGGCACGGCCGCGGCCGGCGGGCAGGACACGATCGGCCTGCGCTGCCCGGCCCACCCGGTGGCCCATGCCTTGCTGGCCGAGGCCGCTGCGCTGGGTGTGGCGGGCGTGGCCGCACCGAGCGCCAACCGCTTCGGCCGTGTCAGCCCGACCCAGGCGGCGCACGTGGCGGCCGAGTTCGACCCTTCGCTGTGGGTGCTGGACGGCGGCCCCTGCGAAGTCGGCATCGAATCGGCGATCGTCGATTGCAGCCGCGACCGTGCGGTGCTGCTGCGCCCGGGCACCTTGACGCGCGAGCGCATCGAGGCCGCGCTGGGCGGCGAGCGGCTGGGCACGCGCGACCGCGACGCACCGCGCGCGTCCGGCACGCTGGAGGCGCACTACGCGCCGCGCGCCAAGGTCCGCCTGATGGAGGCGCCGGCCCTGAAGGCGGCGCTGTCGGTGCTGGGCCCGCTGGCCGGCGGGGCCAAGCCGCCGGTGGCGGTATATTCCCGTACCGTGGGCCCGCTGCCAGCGGGCATTCCCGGGCGCGCGATGCCGGCTGACGCTGCTGCCGCCGCCCAGGCCTTGTTCAGTGCGCTGCGCGAGCTCGACGCTTGCGGCACGCCGCTGATCTGGATCGAAACCCCGCCCGCCGAATCCGCCTGGGATGGCGTGCGGGACCGCCTTCAACGCGCCGCGGCGGCTGGCTGAGCTTCGCGCGCGACGACTGAAATCACCCGAACTGGAATGAGCATGATCTCGACTTCGTTGGCCCGCCGGGCCCCCCGCGTGTGGCGCCTGGTCGCGGGCGCTGCGCTGATGGCTGGCTTGCTGGTGGGCTGCGGCGGCAGCACCAGCCAGGTCGATGTGTTCGTGCCCGGCCGGTTGCTGGTCTTCGGCGACGAGCTGAGCGTGCTGACCAGCGATGGCCACAAGTTCACCGTCAACACCGTCAACGAAGACAGCGGCGCCTTGCAGTGCGGCAGCGGCCTGATCTGGGTCCAAGCCTTGGCGGCGCACTATCAGATGGTTTTCTCCGAATGCAACCCCGACGCGGTGGCGAATCCGAAAGCCAAGATGCTGGCGACCGAAGGCGCCACCGTCGACGAGCTCGGCACGCAGATCCGTGCCTTCACCTCGGGCGACAGCATCCAGGGCGATGACCTGGCGACCGTGCTGATCGGCATGAACGACGTGCTGCAGGCCTACGCCAGCTACCCCGCCGAGAGCGAAGACGTGCTGATCGCCCGCATGGAGGACGCCGGCCAGCGCGCGGCCGCGCAGGTCAACGACCTGGCCGCCAGTGGCGCGCGGGTGCTGGTCAGCACCATGCCCGACATGGGCCAGACGCCATTCGCCAAGGCCGAGAGCCAGGACAAGGGCGACATTGCCGCGCAGGTGCTGACGCGGCTGAGCAGTGCCTTCAACCGCAGCCTGCGGCTGAAGCTGACCAACGATGGCAGCAAGCTTGGCCTGCTGTTGCTCGACGACCTGGTGCACAGCATGGTGCGGGTGCCGGCGGCCTACAGCCTGGCCAACACCGATACGGCGATCTGCGACCCGCTGGCGCCGCTGCCGACCTGCAGCAACGACACGCTGATCCCCGCCGACAGTTCGCCGACGCCCAACGTCTCGACCTACATGTGGGCCGATGCGACACGCCCGGGGCTGCCGGTCCACCGGTCCCTCGGCTCCCAGGCGGTGACCCGCGCGTCGAACAACCCGTTCTGACGCACGGCCCGCGCCGCGTGACGGAGCTCACGCAACAGCCCTTTTGACGTTGCAGTTTCTAGGGGCTGTCAGCCCGCCGCCACACAGAGGGTTTGCCCCGGCGGCGGGCCGTTGACCCGCCTTTTATAGTTTTTCCACTAAATCGAACGGTCGTTCGATTTTCTGGCAGACGAGCGCCCTCCGGGGCTCGGCAGGCCGAGCCCGCCCCGGTGTCCCGATCCGGGAGCGGCCCTTCGTTTCTTGAGAGGTGGGCATGAAGAAATTTCATCCGTCATGGGTGGCGGCGGCGGCGACCGCTTTGTTGGTGGCTTGCAGCGGTGGCGGCGAAGGCAACCAGTCCCCGCGCGCCGAGTACGGCAAGATGGTCACGTTCGGCGACAGCCTGAGCGACGTCGGCAGCTACAACGTCGGCATCGTGGCCTACATGGGCGGCGGCCGGTACTCCATCAACACCGGCGACGCCGTCAACTGGACCGAACTGCTGGCCACCACGCTGGGCGTGGACGCGCTGTGCTCGGCCCAGACCGGCCTGAACACCAACCAGGCGCTGGTCGGCTTTCCGCCGGTGCCCGAAGTCAACCACACCGGTTGCTACAGCTACGCCCAGGGCGGCGCGCGGGTGACCAACCCCATCGGCCCGGGCAACGCAGCGCTGCTGGCGCTGGGTGATGCCTCGGGTGCGCTGGGCCAGTTGACCAAGCCGGTCGTCGAGCAGATCTCGCGCCACCTGGCCGCTTCCGGTGGCAGCTTCGCCGGTGACGACCTGGTCACCGTGATGGCCGGCGGCAACGACCTGTTCATGCAGCTGGCCGCGTTCAGCGCGATGGTCGGCGCCGGCATGCCGGTCGACCAGGCCTCGGAAGCCGTGGTCACGGCCATGGGCACCGCAGGTGCCGAACTGGCCGGTTATGTGAAGGGCCAGATCGTGGCCAACGGCGCCACCCACGTCGTCGTCGTCAATGTGCCCGACGCGGCCAACGCGCCGGCCTTCCTCGACGAGCCGGACACCCAGGCGCTGGTGACGGCGATGCTGACCACCTTCAACGGCCAGCTGGCCGCAGGGCTGGCCGGCACCGAAGACAAGGTTCTGCTGGTCGACGCCTACACAAACAGCCAGGACCAGGCCGCGCACCCGGCTCAGTACGGCCTGACCAATGTCACGACGCCGGCCTGCGACCTCACCGGTGCCCTGGCCTCGCTGCCGACCTCGCTGGTCTGCTCGGTCGACACGCTGGTCACCGGCGTCACCGAAACCTGGCAGTACGCCGACACGGTGCACCCGACGCCTTACGGCTACAAGCTGCTCGCCCAGCTGGTGACGGCTGAAATGTCGAAGAAGGGCTGGCTGTGAGCCGGCGGCATCTGCGCAGCAACAAGGACCTGTCCATCATGAAGAAAACTCTCACCTCCGCGCTGATGCTGACGGCCCTGGCCCTGGCGTCGAACGCGGCGCTGGCGCAAGACGCCGGCACCGTGGCGGTCAAGTTCGGCTACAACCAGATCGTTCCGCAGGTCAGCAGCGGCAACCTGTCGGCGCCCAGCATGCCGGGCACCAAGATCGACGTGAAGGAAGCCGGCGCGCCGATCTTCACGCTGACCTACATGTACTCGTCGGACATCTCGTTCGAGCTGTACGCCGGCCTGCCGTACGAGCACGACATCGTCGGCGACGGCGCGATCAAGGGCGTGGGCAAGATCGCCACCGTCAAGCAGGTCTCGCCGACGCTGTTCGCCCAGTACCGCTTCCTCGACAAGGAATCGACCGTCCGCCCGTACGTCGGCCTGGGTATCACCTATGCCTACTTCTACGGCGAAGAAGGCAGCGGCAACCTGACCGCGCTGACCAACCCGGGCGGCGAAGCCACGCTGCTGGAAGTCGACGACGCCTGGGGCCTGTCGCCGCAGATCGGCGCCACCGTCAAGATCGACCGCAACTGGTTCGTCGACCTGTCGGTGATCAAGTCGTTCGTCAAGACGACCTCGCACCTGTCGACCGGCCAATCGATCGACACCAAGCTCGATCCGATGGCGATCAACATCGGGGTCGGCTACCGCTTCTGAGCGGCATCGGCACCCACGTCTGGACGGCGGCAGCGGCAACGGTGCCGCCGTTTTTCGTTAGTGGGGCCTGCGCTCGGCGTGTGAGCGCCGCACCCGCGCGTCCTCGCGCAGCTTGGTCACCAGGATGCTCGCGGCCAGCGGCAGCGTGACCGCGTTGGCGACGATCAGTGCCCAGTCCTGCTCGTGCCAACCGTAGATCAGCCACAGCGTGACACCGACCGTGAAGGCCACGTAGGTCAGCGCCGAGATGCCGCTGACATTGCGCGTTCGCAGGGTCAGCCAGGCCTGTGGCACGAAGGCCAGGGTCGTCAGCACGGCGGCGGGGTAGCCGAGCCAGTGGAGCAGCGGGTCGGGGATCATGGGCGGGCAGGGTTGGGCGCGGCGCACGCGTCAGCGCGCGCAGCAGCCGGGGGCGGCGGAAGGGGCGGGGAGGGCAGGGGTGTCGCGAATGACCCATTGGACGAGCGCGTCGAGCGCTGGCCGGGCCGCCACGGCGTTGGGGTGGTTGACGATCGCGACCAGCACATAACGGCGCCCCTTGTCTGACAGCACATAACCGGCCAATGCCGCCACGTCGCGCAGCGAGCCCGTCTTCAGGTGCGCGCGGCCGATGGTGGCGTTCAGGCGTTTCAGCGTGCCGTCGGTGCCGCTGACCGGCAGTGAGCTCACCAGCTCCGGCATCACCGGGCTGGCCCAGGCCGCTTGCAACAAGCGCGCCAGCAGCGCCGGGCTGATGCGGGCCTCGCGCGACAGGCCCGAGCCGTTGTCGACCACCGCCTGCTGCGCCGCCGCCTCGCCGAAGCGGCTGGCCAGCCAGCGCCGCAAGTGGTCGCGCGCGTCCTCGGGGCGGGTCGTGGGCAAGGCCGGCAGCGCTGCCGCGGCCCCGCTGGCGGCCGGCGCGGGCGGGGCCACCGCGGCGGGCTGCATCGACGTGGACGCTGCCGGCAGGCTCAGGAACAGCTGCTCGGCCATCACGTTGTTGCTGTACTTGTTGATGTCGCGGATCACCTCGGCCAGCGGTGGCGACGCCTGGTCGAAGGCCAGGCGTGCGCCCGGCGGCAGCGGGCCATCGCGCACGCTGCCGCCCAGGCGCCCGCCGAGCTCGCGCCACAGCTGGTCGACCAGCCGTGCGCCGTAGCCCTGCGCGTCGGCCGCGGCCAACGGCCAGCTGCGCTCGCCGCAGGCCAGCGGGTAGCTGCCGGCAAAGTGCACCCGCAGCGGGTCGGTCAGCTGGGGTTTCAGCGCCAGGCGCCAGTCGTCGCAAGGGCCGGTGGACAGCGGCACCGTCGCATCCACCTGCAGGCCGGCCAGCACCGGCTCCATCGCCACGCGCGCGAAGCCGAGCGCCGGCTCGGGCACGAAGCTGTAGTTGACCGACTTGAAGTTCAGCAGCAATGCGTCGGGCTGCACGTTCTGCGGCTTGTACGGCTCGCCGTCGAAATCGCCCGGCGAGCGCTCGGGCAGCGCGAAGGCCGAATGGTCGAGCACGATGTCGCCGCGGATCTCTCGCACGCCGGCTTGCTGCTGCAGCCGGCGCAGCAGCAGCCAGACCCGCTCGACCACCAGCTTGGGGTCGCCCCGGCCCTGGATCACGACCGAGCCGTCGAGCACGCCGTCGCGCAGCGGCCCGGTCAGGTAGACGGGCGTCGACCAGCTCCAGGCCGGGCCCAGCTGGTCGAGCGCAGCAAAGGTCGTGACGAGTTTGAAGACCGAGGCCGGGTTGACCGGGGGCTGCTCGTTCCAGGCCAGCACGGGCGGGCCATTGCCAACCTCTTGCACCACCACCGACAGGGCGCTGGCGGGCAGCTTCGCGCGCTTCAGCGCCGCTTCCACCTCGCCTGGCAACGCCTGGGCCTGCGCCGCGGCGGCCAGCCCGAGCAGGCCGCTTGCCATCCATCCCGACCACCGTCTCGCCCCACGGCGATCTACGCGGCCAGCCCGGCCGGCGCCCTCTGACCTGCATCCCATCGCGGCATGTTCGCACGGCTACACTTGGCCGATGCCTGCCCGCGCGCCCTTTGTTGTCTTTCCACGCCGCGTCTTGTCGGCACGGCGGCGCGCATGAAGCTGCTCGCGCTGGACACCGCCACCGAAGCGATGGCGGTGGGGCTCGCCGACGGTGCCGCGCACTCGGTGGTCAATGCCGAGGGCGGCGCGCAGGCCTCTGAACGCCTGATCCCGACCGCGCTGGAGCTGCTCGCGCAACGCGGGCTGGCGCCGCCGGCGCTCGACGCCATCGCCTTCGGCCAGGGGCCGGGCGCCTTCACCGGCCTGCGCACGGCCGTGTCGGTGGCGCAGGGCCTGGCCTTCGGCATCGGTTGCCCGGTGCTGCCGATCGACAGCCTGCTGATCGTGGCCGAAGACGCCCGTGCCCAGGCGCTGGGCGCGGACGGCAGCGAGCCTTTCGAGCTGTGGGTCGCGATGGACGCCCGCATGGACGAGGTCTACGCCGGCGCCTACCGGCACGACGGCCGGGCCTGGCTCACCTGCGAAGCGCCGGCCTTGTACGACCTGCCATCGCTGGCCGCCCGCTGGGGCGTGGCTGGTGCGCCGCCGAACCTGGCCGGCAGCGCGATCGAGGCCTTTGCCGGCCGCCTGCCCTGGGGCCAGGCCCGCCTGTGGCCACGCACCGCCGACCGCGCCGCGGCCTTGCTGCGCCTGGCCTGCGCCGCCTGGTCCGCTGGCCGTGGCGTGCCGGCGCGGCAGGCCTTGCCGGTGTACCTGCGCGACAAGGTGGCGTTGACCACCGCCGAACGTGCGGCGGTCGCGGCGGCCAAGGCGGCCGCTGCCGCCGCTGCCTCCACGGCGCCAGCCGGCGAGGGCGGCACGCGATGAGCGCCGTCGAGCGCCGCCCGCTGGTCACCGGCCAACGGCCGATGACGGTGACCGACCTCGACCAGGTGATGGCGATCGAGCTGCAGGCCTACCCGTTTCCGTGGTCGCGCGGGCACTTCACCGACTCGCTGGCCGCCGGTTACCTGGCCACGCTGCGGGTCACCGGGCGCGAGCTGATGGGCTACTACGTTGCGATGCCCGGGGTCGACGAACTGCACCTGCTCAACCTCACGGTGGCGCCGGCGCAGCAGGGCCGCGGCCACGCCCGCGCGCTGCTGGCCCACTTGGCCGACGAGGCCAAGGCGCACCATGCGGCGCAGATCTGGCTCGAGGTGCGCGAGAGCAACGAGCGGGCGCGGCGCCTGTACGAACGCTGGGGCTTCGAAGCCATCGGGCTGCGCAAGGGCTACTACCCGGCCGCCCACGGCCAGCGTGAACACGCGGTGGTGATGCGCTGGACGCCGAGCCCCGACACCGCCGAACCGGGGGCGACAAGCTGATGACCTGGACCGACCGCCAGCGCGCGATGCTGCGGGCCATGGGGCTGAGCGTCTGGGCGCCGCCCGGCATGCCGGGCGATGCGCCAGCCGAGGTGGTGGTCGACACGCCGCCCGCTGAAGCCATGGCACCCGCGGTGCCGTTGCCGGCACCGCCGGCGCCCGAGCGGCCGATCGTCCCGATCCGGCCGACCACCGCACAGGTCGCCGCCCCGGCCCCCGAGGCACGCGAACCGCTGACCGGCGAGGTGGCCGGCCTGGACTGGCCCGCGCTGCGCGAGGCGGTGGCCGCCTGCCGCGCCTGCGCGCTGTGCGACAGCCGCACCCAGACGGTGTTCGGCGTCGGCAACCCGCGGGCCCACTGGATGATCGTCGGCGAAGCGCCGGGTGAGCAAGAGGACCTGCGCGGCGAACCCTTCGTCGGCCCCGCCGGCCAGTTGCTCGACGCGATGCTGAAGGCACTGGGCCTGAAGCGCAGCGAGGCGCCGCCCGAACAACAGGTTTTCATCGCCAACACGCTGAAATGCCGGCCCCCGCGCAACCGCAACCCGGAGCCGGCCGAGCTGGCCCGCTGCGAGCCGTTCCTGCGCCGGCAGTTGGCGCTGGTGCAGCCGCGGGTGATCGTGGCGATGGGCCGCTTCGCGGTGCAGTCGCTGCTGCGCTCGGACGACGCGATCGGCCGCCTGCGCGGCCGCGTGCACCACTACGAAGGCGTGCCGCTGGTCGTCACCTACCACCCCGCCTACCTGCTGCGCCAACCGGCCGACAAGGCCAAGGCCTGGGAAGACCTCTGCCTGGCGGCCAGCCTGCTGGAGCGCTGATCGGGACGGGCGTTGGCCGGCGCTTTGGCCCGCCGGTGTCGGGCCATTCGGTGGATGTGGCCGTACCGTCGCCCGGCGCCCCAGCCAGCCAGCGCCGGGGCCGCCCGAAGTTGACAGGTCCATCCGTTCGGTGGGTACGGCAGTACCGTCGTCGAGTGCTCGCGCGGCCAGCGCACGGCCGCTCCGAAGCGGCCGCGCACCCTCTCGGAGGGTGGTGGCGGTACCCCGTCACCGGGTGCCCCATCAGCGCGGCCAGCGCCGGGCCGCTCCCAAGCGGCCGCGCACCCTCTCGGAGGGTGGTGGCGGTACCCCGTCACCGGGTGCCCCATCAGCGCGGCCAGCGCCGGGCCGCTCCCAAGCGGCCGCGCACCCTCTCGGAGGGTGGTGGCAGGTACCCCTGCCACCGGGTGCAGACATCTACCAGCGTGTGTTGCCGTGCAAATCCGCCTTCAGGTAGTGCGCGCCCGGAATCGGGTTGAAGTAATACGGCGGGATGGTCTCGAAGCCGAGTGACGCGTACAGCTCGCGCGCGGCCTCCATGTCGTCGAGCGTGTCCAGCAGCATCGCCGAGTAGCCGGCCTGCAGGGCGGTGTCCATCAAGGCCTCAGCCAGCACCCGGCCGAGGCCGAAGCGGCGGAACGCGCGCCGCACGTACAGCCGCTTCATCTCGCAGGCGTTGGCGTAGTCCACGTCGGGCATCGGGCGGAACGCGCCGCAGCCCGCCAGTTCACCGTCGACCCAGGCCAGCAGCAGCGCGCCGCCCGGGGCGTCGTACTCGCCCGGCAACGAGGCCAGCTCGGCCTCGAAGTTCTGGAAACACAGGTCGATGCCGAGTGACCCGGCGTACTCGCGCATGATCTCGCGCGTGGCGGCCAGCGCTTCGGGGGTGTCCGGCGTTTGCAGCCGTATCTCGGGAGTGGGCATGCCGATGAGGCGGCGAGTCCTGGGAGTGTGAGTCTAGTGTCCTGTCCCACCAGGACACTAGCCAAGCCGGTAGACCCACACCGCCGAGGCGGCGCAGGCCAGGGCCAGCAGGCCAGCGAACATCCGGGTCACCAGGTGGTCGGCGCTAGGTGGGGTGCCGGCCGGCAGCCACTTGTCGCCCTGCCACATCGGCCGCAGCAGGGCCTGGCGCTTCCAGCGCACGTAGTAGGCGATCGCCGCCACGTGCAGCGCCACCAGCGCGTAGATCAGCCATGGCCCGTAGCCTTTGTGCCAGCCGGTCGCCAGGCTGGCGGTGGCGCTGCTGACGAAGCGGTTCAACGGCCCGGTGGTGGCGATCTCGTCGTCGGCCACCAGCCCGCTGGCCACCTGCGCCACCAGCACGCCCAGCAGCGCAAAGACCGAGAAGCTGCCGAGCGGGTTGTGGCCGACGTCGAAATGGTCCTGCGGCTGCGGCCGGCCCCGCAGGTAGCGCCCGAGCGCCGCCGGCGAGTAGACGAAGCTCGCGAAGCGCGACCAGCGGCCGCCGAGCATGCCCCAGACCAGCCGGAACACCAGCAGCGCACCGACCGACACGCCGAACCGCATGTGCCATTCGAGCGCGTTGCCGCCCACGTTGCCGGTGATCACCAGGCCCAGCACACAGGCGGCCAGCAGCCAATGGAACAGCCGCGTCGGCAGGTCCCACACACGGGTCGCGACCAGGGGCTCGGGGGTGTCGGCAAGGGGCGGCATCGGGGGCGAGGGCGGCATCGCGCGGTGAAGGCGGGCCGCCACCATACCCGGCGCGCCGCGCCGAATCCAGCCCCCGCGCCGCGCCGGCGATACGGGCTTTCCCCGGGGCGGGCTCGCCCCAGCCGGGGGGAATAAGCGACACAGGGGCTGCGTACACTCGTTGGATCGACCTGTTCGCGGGCTCCCTGTGCCCGTTGCCGCCACCCTGCGGCCGGCAGGCCGATGCCGTTGACGACCCCATTCCCATACTTTGGAGGACATTGCATGAAACGTCTCGTCCTGGCCGCGGCAGCGGTCGCCGGCCTGGCCGCCGCCTGGCCTGCCGCCGCGCAGTTCCAGAAGCCTGAAGACGCGATCAAGTACCGCAAGGCGGCGTTCACCGTGATGGCCAGCCACTTCGGCCGCGTCGCGGCGATGGCCACCGGCAAGGTGCCGTTCGACGCCGCGGCCGTGCAGGCCAATGCCGAGATCGTCGCGACGATGTCCAAGCTGCCCTATGCGGGCTTCATCGACGGCACCAGCAGCGGCGACACCAAGGCCAAGCCCGAGATCTGGACCGAGCAGGACAAGTTCAAGGCCGCCGCCAGCAAGATGCAGGAAGAGGTGGCGAAGCTGAACACCGTGGCCAAGGGCGGCAACATCGACCAGATCAAGGCAGCGGTCGGCGATGTCGGCAAGAGCTGCAAGGCCTGCCACGACAACTACCGCAAGGAGTGAACCGACGGCGCCGGTGATGGCGCCTCGGGTTCAGCAGCCGGCGCCGCCGGCCAGCGTGATCTGCAGTGCCCGCAGCGGCCGGCCGCCTGGCGCGTCGGTCAACACGAACACCGCCTGTGCCGCGTGGCCGGCACTGACCCCGGGCAGCGCCCAGCTCGCCCGGTGGGCCTGGCCGGCTGGCCAGGCGGCGACCGGCTGGTAACGCCGCACCACGTGCTCGTGGCGCAGCGCGCGGCCCGAGTTCTCGCCCGCGGCCACCTGGCTCTGGTGGCCGTCTTCGAGCAGGGCCCAATAACCCGCCAACGCACCGCTGCCGCCGGCCCCGATGTCGGCGACCAGCTCGGCGCCTTCGCGGCGCAGATGCAGGCTCGGCGCGTCGGCCGGCCAGGCCGGGGCAGTGGACGCCAACGCCGCCGCCGGCAATTGGCGCCAGCCGGGGAAGTCGCGCCCGCCGACGATCAACTGCGGCGTGTAGACGAAGCGCGCGCCGCTGCTGGCCTGCAGCTGGCGCTGGCGGTCGGTGTAGGCTGGATCGGCGAAGCGGTCGGCCCAGCCCAGGCTGTCCCAGTAGTCGACGTGGAAAGCCAGCGCCAGCACCGAGCCGTCGCGCGGCAACGCGGCCAGCCACGCATCGGCCGGCGGGCAGGAGCTGCAGCCCTCCGAGGTGTACAGCTCGACGATGACCTTGGGCGCGCGCGCGTCGGCGGCCGCGCAGGACGTTGGCGCTGACGCTGACGCCGCTTGCGCCGGCATCAGCGCGGTCAGCGCGGCCCACGAGATGACCGCCAGCGAGGTCGCTGCAGCGGGAAGACGGGTGCGGGGCATGGGGCTCCTTCAAGCCGGCGCCGCCGCGCTGCAGGGCGTGCGCGGGCGGGCCTGCTCGTCGGTCGCCGCAGAGCCGCCAGGCCTTACAGGGTTTGCCGCCCGGCCTTACAAGGCTTGCCCCTCGGCGGGCTTGAGCCAATGCAGCGCGAACCAGCGCCGCGCGTCGACCCACACCGCCTCGGGCGCGAAGCCGGCCTGGCGCGCCAGGCGCTGGAAGCCGGCCACCGTGTACTTGTACGAGTTCTCGGTGTGCACGCTGTCGCCCTCGGCGACCGGGATGGCGTGGCCGCACAGGTGCACCACCTGGTCACTGCGGCTGACCAGGTGCATCTCGATGCGCTGCAGAGCCGGGTGATAGAAGGCGCTGTGGGCCCAGCGGTTCAGTTCGAAGTCGGCGCCCAGCTCGCTGTTGGCGCGCACCAGCAGGTTGCGGTTGAAGCGCGCGGTGACGCCCTGCGCATCGTTGTAGGCCGCGTGCAGCAGGTCGGGCTCCTTGACCAGGTCGACCCCCACCAGCAGCCCACCGTCGAGCCAGCCGGCCATGCGCTGCAGCAGCCGGCGCGCTTCGTCGGGCTCGAAGTTGCCGATCGAGCTGCCGGGGAAGAAACCGACCCGCGGCCCGTGGGCCGGCGGCAGCACCAGGTCTTGCGTGAAATCGGCCGCCAGCGGGCGCACCGCCAGGCCGGGCCGGTCACGCTGCAGCTGGGCCGCGCTGGCATGCAGGTGCTCGGCCGAGATGTCGATCGGCAGCAGGCCCGCCGGGCGCTCCAGCGCCTCGAGCAGCAGGCGCACCTTGCGTAGGCTGCCGGCGCCGAACTCGACCAGCTCGACCCCCGGGCCCAGGCGGCGCGCGATGTCGTTTGCATGGCGGTCGAGCAGGCCCAGCTCGGTGCGTGTCGGGTAGTACTCGGGCAGCTCGCAGATCGCGTCGAACAGGCGCGAGCCCTCGGCGTCGTAGAACCACTTGGGCGAGATGCGGCGCGGGGTCTCGGTCAGCGCCTGTTGCATCGCATGGGCGAATTCGCTGGCGCAGGTGTCGGGCGATGGCTTCATCAGTCAAGGTCCTTGGCCAGGCGCACACCGCTGAATTGCCAGCGTGCCGACGGCGGGAAGAAGTTGCGGTAGGTGAGTCGCGAATGGCCGGGCGGCGTGGCGCAGCTGCTGCCGCGCAGCACCAGCTGGCCGACCATGAACTTGCCGTTGTATTCGGCCGCGGTGCCGGCAAACGGCTTGAAGCGGGGGTAGGGGTCGTACGACGAACGGGTCCACTGCCAGACCGCGCCGAAGCACTGCAGGTCGGCGCTGCTGCGGCGCGGCGTGGGGTGCAGCGGCCCCGGCCCGGCCGGCGCGGCCACGCCCCAGGCGCGCGCGGCGGCCTCCCATTCGAACTCGGTCGGCAGCCGCGCACCGGCCCAGGCGGCCAGCGCCGAGGCCTCGAAGAAGCTCAGGTGGCAGGCCGGTGCCTCGGGCTCGATCGGCTGCTCGCCGTGCAGCGTGAACTGGCGCCCCTCGTCGCGCCAGTACAGCGGGGCCTGCCAGCCCTGCGCCTGCACCGTGGCCCAGCCGTCGGACAGCCAGAACTCCGGCCGCCGGTAACCACCATCGGCGATGAAGGCCTGGACCTCGCGGTTGGTCACCAGCCCGCGCGACAACGCAAACGGCGCCAGCCGCACGAGATGGCGCGGGCCCTCGTTGTCGAAGGCGAAACCGTCGCGCGCCTCGTGCCCGATCTCGGCGTCGCCGCCGGCGCATTGCCACCAGCCTTGGTCGCCCGCAGTTGCGGTGAATGCGGTGGGCGCGGCAGATCGATAAGCGGGGGCCAGCGGGTTCAGCGACAGCAGGTGCAGCACATCGGTCAGGATCAGCTCCTGGTGCTGCTGCTCGTGTTGCAGGCTGAGTTCGAGCAAGGGGGCGGCGTGGGCCCAGGTGTCGGCGTCGGCGCCGTCGACCAGGCCTTGCAGCGCCTGGTCGACATGGGCGCGGTAGGCCAGCACCTCGGCCAGCGCCGGGCGGGTCAACAGCCCACGCTGCGGCCGTGGGTGGCGCGCGCCCAGGCTTTCGTAGTACGAGTTGAACAGCCGGCCGTAACGTTCGTCGAACGGCCGGTAGCTTGGCGCGAACGCCTGCAACACCAGGGTCTCGACGAACCAGGTGGTGTGGGCCAGGTGCCATTTGGTCGGGCTGGCATCGGGCATCGATTGCGCGCCCTGGTCTTCGGCCGACAGCGGCCCGGCCAGTGCGAGGCTGTGGGCCCGGACTGCGCGAAGCCGGCCGGCCAGCGCGGCACGCGAAGCAAGGCGGCGGTCATCGGTCGGCTGCAAAGGCATGGCGATCAATGCGTGGCGGCGGAACGCGCAATGTACGGTGCGCCGGCCGCGCCGTCGACCATGGGGTGTTTCGGCAAGTCACGGCACACGGGTCGGCAAGGCGTGTGCCTGCAGGAACAGCCAGCGATGGATGTTTTGCCACACAACTGTCCGCAGCGTGGCAGCAGGGGTGTGGGTGGGGCGCGACAGGGTGAGGAGCTACGAAGGTTCGGAGTGGCGGCCGTGGCGAATGCGCGGCGCCTGCGCGTACAAGAGGTGGTGAACATGGCAAGAGGCGCCGCCACGACGCACGGCGGCGTTGCCACCGTCTTCTGGCTCCGGCCGGGCGCCAAGGCGCCCTTCACGTCGGCTGAAGCCGACATGAGCCTGCGCCGGAAGAAGAGTGCTTGGCGCTACGCGCCACTGGGGTTCGCCAAGGCGAACCCCAGCACCACCCTGCGGGTGGTGGCACTCTTCTTCTCAATCTTCGTGACGACCACGGCCCCGATGTCGGCGGTGTTGTTCACATGCGTGCCACCACACGGCTGCAGGTCGACGCCCTCGACCTCGACCAGCCGCACGCGGCCCGACCCGCGCGGGGGCTGCACGCTCATGCTGCGCACCAGCTGCGGGTTGGCGTCGAGTTCGGCGTCGGTGATCCAGCGGGTGGTGACCGGGTGCGCCGCGGCGACATAACGCGCCAGGCCAGCGGTCAGCGCCTCCTTGTCCAGCGGCTCGGTCATGTGGAAGTCCAGCCGCGCATAGCCCGCGGTGATCGAGCAGCCGTCGACCGGGTGCGGCACCAGCGCGCACAACAGGTGCGTGGTGGTGTGAAAGCGCCGGTGCGCCTGCCGGCGCGCCGCGTCGATGCGGGCCGTGACGCGGTCACCGACCTGCAACACCCCATCGGCCGGCTCGGCCAGCAGGTGCAGGATCTGACCCGGCTCGGCGCCCTTGCGGGTGTCGACCACGGCCATCACGCGGCCATCGGGCCGTTGCAGCACGCCCGCATCGCCGGCCTGGCCGCCCCCTTGCGGGTAGAACACCGTGCGGTCCAGCTGCACCGCCAAGCCATCCACCGCCGTGACCACCGCATCGCATTCGTTCAGGTCAGCATCGTCGCGGAACAGTTCGACAGTCATGGCATTTGGCAATCATTGGCCCGGCGCAGCCCGGGCCGCTCCAAGTGGCGTGCGCGGAGCCGGCTCCGCCGGTCCGCTGCGCGAGCCCCCTCGGGGGGCTTCGCCCGGACATGAACAGTCCTGAGGACTGGTCGTGCCTGGCGAAGGGCCGGGCCTCTGGCCCGGCGCGGCCTGCAAGGCAGGCCCGGGAGGGCCGTGGGGGCCTCAGTACCTCGCAATGACCCCGCAAGCGATGCGGGCGCCCGAGTTGCCGGTGGGTTGGGTGGTGTAGTCGTCGGGGCTGGCGTGCACGATCACGGCGTGCTCGACCAGGCTGGTGGTGCCGGCGGTGACGGTCGGGCCCATCAGCATGAACTTCTGGTTCGCGACACCGTTCGCATCGGCCTTCAGCGCGGGCATGTCGCCGCTGTGGTGGGCGGCGTCTTGCGGGCCGTGCGGCTTGCCGTCGGGGTTGAAGTGGCCACCGGCGCTGGTGCCGTCGGCGCTCGCGCAGTCGCCCTTCTCGTGCACGTGGATGCCGTGCTCGGCATTCGGCTTCAGGCCGCTGACCTGGGCATGCACCATCACGTGGTCGCCCATCTGGTGGAACACGAACAGGCCACGCACGTTGTTGCCTTGCGTCGGCGTCAGTGATGCGACGGCGATCTTGCCCTTCATCGAGGCCATGTGCCCGTCCATGCCGTCGCCGCCGCCACCATGGCTGTGCGATGCGGGGGTGCTGCAGCCGGCGCAGGCCATGGCCAGCAGGGCGGTGGTGGTGAGGAAGCTGAATCGAATCATGGGGGGTGGCTCCGGGTCCAATCTGAGGTGGCCCCGAATGTAGGCGCGAATGCGCGCCTCGTGAAGCGGCTGGCACAGGGGCTTACAAGCCTGCGGCGTTTGGGCTACAGGCTCAGCGTGCCGCTGATGCACGGCGTCACGTCGCCGCCGATCCAGACCGTGCCGCTGGCCGCGTCGCGCTCCACATGCACACGGCCGGCCCGGCCCAGCGCGCTGCCCTGCGCGGCCACATAGCGCGCCGGCGCCAGCCCTTCGCCGATCAGCCATTGGGCGATGCCGGCATTCAGGCCGCCGGTGACCGGGTCTTCTTCGACGCCGGTCGCCGCCGCGAACGCGCGCACCTCGAACTGGGTGTCGGCGGCGCCCTCGGCGTCTTGCATGGCCACCAGGCCCACCTTGGCCAGCGCCTTCAGCCGCGCGTGGTCAGGCCGCAGCGCACGGATGCGCGACGCGCTCGCGACCCGCAGGCCCAGCCATTTCGTGCCGTTGTCGAGCCAGCAGGCACCCAGCAGATCACCCGCGGGCAGGCCGATCGCGTCGACCACCGCGGCCAGCACACCGTCGTCGACCGGCTCGCGCCGCAGCGGTGGCGCGGCGAAGGCCAGCCGTGCACCGTCGCGCCGCACCGTCACCAGGCCCACGCCACATTGCTGCACCACCTGCTGTGCCGCGCGCGGTTGCCCACCGGCGGCCAGCCACGCGTGGCAACTGCCCAGCGTCGGGTGGCCGGCAAATTGCAGCTCGCCGCCGGGCGTGAAGATGCGCAGCCGGTAGTCGGCGCGCTCGTCGGTGGGCGGCAGCAGGTAGGTCGTCTCGCTCAGGTTCGTCCAGCGCGCGAAGGCCTGCATCTCGTCGTCCGACAGCCCCTGGGCGTCGTGCACGACGGCCAGCGGGTTGCCCTTCAGGGGCGTGGCGGTGAAGACGTCGAGCTGGCTGAATCGGCGCATGGGTTACCTGGGTACCTGCATCAGGGGGTGACTTGTTCGAGCTCTTCGTTCAGGTGGCGGTTGAGCACGCGGCCCAGCGCGGCCACCGCGGTGCGAATGTCGTCCGGCGCCAGCGTGACGAACGACAGGCGCATCGTGCGCACATCCGGCGCGTGGGCGTAGAAGGCCTCGCCGGGCACGTAGGCCACGCCGGCGGCCACGGCTTGCTCGAGCAGTGCCATCGCGTGGCAGCCCTCGGGCAGGCGGACCCAGAAGAACATGCCGCCCAGCGGCGCTGCCCATTCGCTGCCGGCCGGCAGGTGCTCTTGCAGCGCGGCGGCCATCGCGTCGCGCTGCGCCTTGTAGCGGGCGCGGATCGTCGGCACGTGCTGGTCGAGGAAACCGTTCTTGATCACCTCGTAGACCACGCGCTGGTTGAAGCCCGGCGTGTGCAGGTCGGCCGCCTGCTTGGCCTGCAGCAGCTTGGGCATCAGCTCCGGCGGTGCCACCACGTAGCCCAGGCGCAGGCCGGGCGCCAGCACCTTCGAGAACGAGCCGAGGTAGACCGTGCCTTCGGGCCAGCGTGAGGCCAGCGGGGCCGGCGGCGCTTCGTCGAACCACAGGTCGCCGTAGGGGTTGTCTTCGACCAGCGGCACGCGCGCGGCCTGTGCGGCCTGCACGATCGCCTGGCGGCGAGCCTCGGGGATCACGCGGCCGGTCGGGTTCTGGAAGTTCGGCAGCACATAGGCGAAGCGGGTGCCCGGCGCGTCGTGCGGCAGGCGCTCGATCGCCTCGGGCAGCGGGCCGTCCGCGTCGCTGGCCAGGCTCTTGAAGATCGGCTCGTAGGGCGCAAAGGCCTGCAGCGCGCCGAGGTAGGTGGGCGTTTCGACGGCCACCGGCGCGCCGGCGTCGACCAGCACCTTGGCGACCAGATCGAGCCCCTGCTGCGAGCCGGTGGTGATCAGCACCTGCGCCGGCGTGACCTGCTGGCCCTGCTTGGCCAACTGGGCCGCGACCCACTCGCGCAGCGGGCCGAAGCCTTCGCTGGCGGCGTACTGCAGCGCCTCTTTCGGCGTGTCGGCCAGCACCTTGGCGGTGGCCTCGCGCATCGCCTCGATCGGGAAGGTCTCGGGCGACGGCAGGCCGCCGGCCAGCGACAGCACGCCCGGTTGCTCGGTGACCTTCAGGATCTCCCGGATGATCGACGGGTTCATGCGGGCGGCGCGTTGCGCCAAGGTCCAGGCACTGGCGGGGGTGGTCACGTTCATGGTCTTACTTCCTCAAGCATCCATTGCACAGCCTCGTGAGCGTGCAAGGCGGTGGTGTCGAACAGTGGCAAGGGCCAGCCGTCCGGTTCGGGGGGGTGATCGGGTGGGGTCAGCAGGGAGATCTCCGTGCAGCCCAGGATGATGGCCTCGCAGCCTTGTTCCGCCAAGCCGGTCATGATGCGCACGAAGCGATCGCGTGACGCAGGCAACGTCTGGCCGCGGCAGAGTTCGTCGTAGATCACGCGGTGCACCTCGTCGCGATCGGCCGGGCCGGGCGTCACGCTGGTCACGCCGTGGTGGTCGGCCAGGTGGTCGGCGAGAAAACGGTCTTCCATCGTGAAGCGGGTGCCGAGCAGGCCGACGCGCGTGTGGCCGGCGGCGCGCAGCGCGCGGCCGGTAGCGTCGCCGATGTGCAGCAGCGGCAGGCCGCAGGCCTGGACGATCGGTGCGGCCACCTTGTGCATCGTGTTGCTGGCGATCAGCAGACCTTCGGCGCCGGCGGTGCGCAACTGCGCGGCTGTGTGGCCCAGCACCTCGGCGGCGCCGGCCCAGTCGTCGGCGCGCTGCTGCGCGGCGATGCTGGCGAAATCGACGCTGGCCAGGCGCAGCGAGGCGCTGTGCAAACCGCCCAGGCGGGCGGCCACGCCCTGGTTCAACAGCCGGTAGTAGACCAGCGTCGATTCCCAGCTCATGCCGCCGAGCAGGCCCAAGGTCTTCACCGCGTCACCTCCGGTTGGACGGCTGGTGCGGCAACGGCGGGTGCGGTCGGCCGCACGGGCATGCGCTTGCCGATCACCACGGTGGCCAGCACGGCGAGTGCAAACAACAGGGTCGACGCTTCGAGCGGCTCACCCAGCACCGGCACCGCGAACAGCAGCGCGAGAAACGGTTGCAGCAGCTGCACCTGGCTGACACGCAGCGCGCCACCCAGCGCGAGCCCGCGGTACCAGGCGAAGAAGCCCAGCCACATCGAAAACAGCGTGACGTAGGCGAAGCCGCCCCAGGCCGACGGCGCAACCGGTGCGTCGGGCCACCAGGCCCAAGCCAGCGGCGCGGTCAACGGCAGGCTCAGCACCAGCACCCACGAGATCACCTGCTCGGCCGGCCATTCGGCGGCGAGCCGGGCGCCCGCCACGTAGCCACCGGCGGCGCTGAACACCGCCACGAGCAACCAGGCATCGGCGCCTGTCAGCGCGCCGCCCCCTTCGTGCGCGGCAAATGCCAGCACCAGCAGGCAGCCCAGCACCGCGCAGACCCAGAAGCCGGTCGACGCACGTTGGCGCAAGGCCAGCGCCGCGATGGCCGCGGTGGCCAGCGGCAGCACGCCCGTGACCACGGCCGCGTGCATCGCCGGCACTTCGCGCAGCGCCAGCGCAATGCCGAGCGGAAAGCCGACCACGGTGCCGAGCGCGCTCAACACCAGCGCCAGCAGGTGGCGCCGCTGTGGCCACGGCGCGCGCGTGGCCAGCAGGTAGGCCACGCTCAGCAGCCCGGCGCCCGCCGCGCGGCCGGCGGTGACGAAGCCCGGCGGCAGCTGCGGCGCATCGGCCGGGCCGACCGCCAGGCGCGTCATCGGAAAGGTCAGCGCGAAGATCACCACGCCCAGGGCCCCCAGCAGCAGGCCGCGCCGGGCGGACCCGGGCGTCTGGGGGGCAGCGGGCATGGCACGCATCTGGACAGTCTAGGCGGCCGACCAGTACAGTGCCGGTACAGTTGGGCGGCGCACGTCACCAAACTGTATTGCCGACGCAGCCGACACACCGGGACAGGACCCCTGCCATGAACGCCCCCGACGCCTTCGCCCTGACCCGCGCCGCCGGTGCCACCTTGACCGAGCAGCTGGCAGGCCAGTTCGCCGAGCGCATCCGCCAGCGGCTGCTGGCGCCCGGCGCGCGGCTGCCGTCGGTGCGCGACTGCGCGCGCCGCCACGGCGTCAGCCCGCACACCGTGGTCGCCGCCTACGACCAGCTGCTGGCGCAGGGGCTGGTCGAGGCGCGGCGCCAGCGAGGCTTCTTCGTGCGCGAAGGTGGCCGTGGCCCGCACAGCGCCGCACCCGACCCGGTGTTGGCGCCGGCCAAGGCGGCCGCGCCGCCGCGGGTCGCCCCGGTGGATGCGACCGCGCTGATCCGCGGCATGTTCCATGGCGCCAGCCAGCTGCCCGCGCCCGGGCTGGGCACCTTGCCGCCCGATTGGCTGGACCTGCCGCTGCTGGCCAGCGCGTTGCGCCGCGTGTTGACGCATGGCGACTCGGCGCTGGCGCTGCAATACGGCCAACCCGCCGGCGACAGCCGCCTGCGCGAGGCGCTGGCGACCAAGCTGGCCGATTTCGGCGTGCGGGCGCGGGCCTCGCAGATCGTCACCGCGACCGGCGCGACCCATGCGCTGGACATCGTCTCCCGCGCGCTGCTGTCGCCCGGCGACGCGGTGCTGGTCGACGAGCCCGGCTGGGCGGTCGAGTACGCGCGGCTGACGCAGCTGGGCATGCGCCTGCTGCCGGTGCCGCGCGGCGCCGACGGGCCCGACCTGAACGTGATGGCCACGCTGGCGCGCGAGCACCGGCCGCGGCTGTATGTGACGGTGTCGGTGCTGCACAACCCGACCGGCCATTCGCTGAGCCTGGGCGACGCGCACCAGGTGCTCAAGCTTGCCGAGGCGCACGACTTTCGCATCGTCGAAGACGACACCTACGCCCACCTGGCGCCGAACCACCTGCCGCGCCTGGCTGCGCTCGACGGCCTGCAGCGAACGCTCTACGTCAGCGGCTTCTCGAAGATCCTGACGCCCAGCTGGCGTGTCGGCTACGTGGCGGCGCCGCCGGCGCTGGTCGAGCGGCTGATCGACGTGAAGCTGCTGTCGACCCTGACGACACCGGCGGTGCTGGAGCAGGCTGTGGCCCATTGCCTGGAGCAGGGCAGCCTGCGCCGACACGCCGAGCGCGTGACCGCGCGGCTCGACGCGGCGCGCCACCGCAGCGTGCAGCTCGCCCAGGCCCACGGCTGCCGCTTCGTGACCCCGCCGCAAGGCCTGTTCGGCTGGGTCGACACGGGCGTCGACACCGAGCCGCTGGCCCACACCCTGCTGGACCAGGGCTGGCTGCTTGCCCCTGGCCACCTCTTTCATGCCACGCGCCGGCCCAGCACGCTGATGCGGATCAACTTCGCGACCTCGCAGGACGCGCGCTTCTGGCAGGCGCTGGGCGCGGCGCGCCGGGCATCGTCGAAGCAGCCGGTGCAGTGAGAATCAGGCGTTCCACCCACGGGAGATCCACATGACCCACACCGAGCCCCAGCAGGGCCCACGACACCGGGCGCTGACCCGGACCGCCCTGGCGGCCCTGGCCTTGCTGGCCGTTGCCGGCTGCGGCGGGGGCGGCAACGGCGACGATGAGCCCGGCGCCACCGGCCTGGTGCCGACCGCGCCCGCCCTCGGCGCGACGCTGTTCAACGACGCCACCGTGCTGCGGCCGCTGGTGGCCGGCGCGCGCTGGCAGTACGCCGGCATCGCGCCCGACGGCGGCGCTTACACCAACGTCATCACCCAGGCCAGCGCCTCGCCCGGGGTGACCGAGTCGGGCACCAACACCTTCAACTCGGGCCCGGGCAGCGTGCACGTGGCGGTGGTGAACGGCAACGTCGTCCAGCCCGACCCGGTCGACGCCAACGACGACGGCATCACCGACTTCGCCAACGCGGTCGAACTGCAGTCGCCGGTGCGCGTGAACGACCAGTTCGTGGCGATCGACCAGCGCCTGTCGAACATGGTGCCCGACATCGACGGCGACGGCCGCGGCGAATACCTCGACCTGGCCAGCTACAGCCGCGTCATCGGCACCGAAGACGTGGCATTGACCGGCCTGCCGACGCAGCATGCGGTGCGCATCGACCGCATCACCGCGGCCCGTGTCGTGCTCACCAAGGACGGCCAGAAGCTGCCCACCGTGACCTCGACCCAGACGGTCTGGTACGCGCCGTCGATCGGCGTCGTGCGGCGCCGGCTCGATGCGCCGGACGAGACCGGCGTCGGCCGCGACATCTCGGACGAGCGCGTGACGGGCTGGTCCGGCCTGCCTTGACCTGACACCGGCCGCCTGACACCGGCCGCCTGATACCGGCCGTCCGATGGCGGCCGGCGTCACGCCGCTCAGGGCGCCGGCGGGCTGAAGCTGTACACCACGCCGCTGTGGTGCGCGCCGCCGCCGCTGGCGCGGCCGTACAGGCGCCCATCGCTGGCCTGCAGCAGGCCCGAGTGCGGCCAGCCGCCGCGGGCTTCGCCGTCGAAGTGGTACAGCACCTCGTAGCTGCCACCGTCGGGTTGCAGGCGGTAAATCACGCCTTGGCCATGGGTGCCGCCGGTGGCGCAGGTGCCATACAACCAGCCATCTTTCGCGCGGATCGGCGCACTCGTCGGGTGGGATCCATCGGCGCCGTTGAACAGGTGCAGCACCGTGGTCTGGCCCTCGGGGCTGACGCGCAGCACGCTGCCATCGGGCGTGTTGTCGCCGCTGTTGATCGTCAGGTAGAAGCTGCCGTCGTGGCCGTCGACCAGATCACCGTTGACGATGCCATACGGATAGAACCTGGCCAGCACCTTCAGGTTGCCCGCATCGTTGACGCGGAACAGCGAGGTCCCTCCCTGTTCGCCTTCGATGTTGACAGCCAGGCCGTAAAGAAAACCGTCGCCGCGACTGGCCAGCGTGTGCGGGCTGGTGATCCCGTCGTTGGCCGTCACCTGGCGGAAAAGTTCGGGTTGGTAGGCGGGCGCTGCGTTGCGCTCGAACTGCCCCGCAGAGCCTTGGGAGGTGAAGACGCGCACCGTCCTGAGGCTGCCATCGGCCCAGGGTATTGGCGTCGCCCCACCGGCATAACCCTCGCTCTTGGTGTACGCATGCGCCAGCGTCGGTGAGCCGCCGGCGGGGATGCGGAAGAGGCTGCCGCGCTTGCCCGGCCCCTTGGTGGACAGGCTGCCCCACAGCGTGCCCTGTGCGTCGACATTCAGTGTCTCGCTCGGCATGCAGCCCAAGGCGTCGCGGTCCAGCGTCACCTTGCTGACCACGCCGCTGGCCGGGTTCAAGGCCAGCAAGGAACCGCACGGCAGGTTCGACGACTCGTGCGTGGCAATGAAGATCCGCCCGTCGCCGCCCTGCGCCAGCCGGCCGCCGGCATAGCTGTTCTGGTAGGCGAACGGGAATTTGTAGTGCACCGTCGGGGTGACGCTGGCGGCATTGGCCAGGGCGCTGCAGCCGAGCGTTGCCAGGGTGATGGCGAGGCGCAAATGCTGTGAAGGCGGTGTGCCGCGATACGGCGAAGAGGTCAGAACGGGCATCGGTCGATCCTGGTTGGGAAGTGACCCTCAGTATCAACACCGATGGCCAACTCGGCAACCGCTGATCTGTACAGTTATTCGGTTGTGTCCCTGTCAATCTGGGGATGGTGGCCCGACGCCAGATTCGCTGCGTGCGGGACGCGCACGCCGGTCGAGTACCGGCTGTGCCCGATCCGCCGATCGGTGGCGAGGTGATCGAGCGCGAGGTTCAGTTGAACCAGCGACCGACCAACCTTCCTAAAATGCGGCGAAAACGCGAAGGGTGCACCGGCCAATGCCAAGCCCTTCATCGATACCAGGAGAGGGAGGACCGATGAGGCGCAGCCATTCGATCAAACAAGCCGTCGCGATGCTGGTGATGGCGGCACTCGTTGGTTGCGGTGGGGGCCGTGATCGCCTGATGCCGGAAGCGCCGGAGCTTGGCGCGATGATTCAAGAGAACGCCACCGTGCTGCGGCCCTTGCAGCCGGGGTCGACATGGACGTACGAAGCGGAATCGTCGACGTCGCCAACGGGGTGGCGCATCGATGTTTCCCAGCGCGCGTTCGAAGATGGTGTGCGAGAGAGAACCTCTCCCAACAGCACCGACGTGCAGTTGGCACATCGACGCGGCGATGTGGTTCATTTCGGTGCCTGTGGATTGCTCGGTGCCGTGACCACGTGTGATGAGTGGGTCGAGCTGAGATCACCGGTGCGGATCGGCGACCAGATCGAACTGGTCGATCTGGACGACTCCAGCCACGACTACACGGGCGACGGCGTGCCGGACCGCTTCGAGTATGTCGTCTACCGACGCGTTGTCGGGGAAGAGTGGCTCAGCCTTCCTGGACTGGGCAGTGTTCGCGCCGTGCGGGTAGATACCTTCATCAAGCAGCGGACCACCGAAACCACGGGCGAGCAGCGCCTGGTCGAAGTGAGCTGCGCGACGTGGTATGCGCCAGGGATTGGCATTGTGCGCCGCCACATGGACATGCCATATGGGCCCGTCGGTACGCGGCGCACGCAGGATGAGCGCCTTGTGGCGTGGGATCTGCAGAGTGCGTTTGCACTCCCCGCCCCGGCGCTGCAACCTTAACGAGCCGGCAACGCCGCCCGCTCGGCCTCGCTGAGCACCCGCAGGTGCATCTCGCCGTCGACCAGCGCGAGCCCGTGCAGGTCGATCGATTTCTGCGTCTGCAGCAGGCGCACCAGGTAGGCGACGATGCTGGCGCCGACCACCTGGCCGGGCACCAGCACCGGGATGCCGGGCGGGTAGGGCACGATCTGGTCGCAGCAGACGCGGCCGGTCAGCTGTGCGTTCGGCTGGCCATGGTCGTCGAGCAACGGCAGGCGTTCGCCGGCTTCGTAGAACGCGTCGCGCGGCAAGCAGGCCAGCTCGGTGAAGCGCGGTGCTTCGGGCACGCGGGCGTAGGCGCGCGGGGCACGCTTTTCTTTCGCCAGGCGCAGCATCGCGTCGAACAGGCGGCTGACCTTGCTGCGCGTGGTGCCGATGGTCAGCAAGAGGGTCAGCGTGTTGTGCGTGTTCTTCTCGACCTGGATGTTGTAGCGGCCGATCAGCTCGTCGCGCAGTTCGTCGGCCGAGTAGCCGCTTTGCGAGATGTCGATCGTCAGCTTGGTCGGGTCGAGACGGATGCCGTCGCCCTTGACCTCGTCGGGCAGCAGGTCTTCGAGCTCGAGCACGCGGAAGGCGCCGGTGGCGTTGATCTTCTCGCGCAGCTCGTGGGCGAACTTCAGCGATCGGTCGAGCAGGCGATAGCCTTCGAGCACGGCCTGCTTGCGCGCGACATCGAGGCTCGCGATCAGGTTGTACTGCGGGCTGGTCGACGCGTGCATGTTGAAGTTCTCGCGGAACAGGTGCTCGTCGAACGCAGGGTCGTTGACGTGCACCATGCTGGCCTGCGAGAACGCCGACAGCACCTTGTGCGTGCTTTGGGTCGCATAGTCGGCGCCGCACTCCAGCGCGGTCGGTCGCAGTTCGGGGTGGAAGCGCGCGTGGCCGAACCAGGCCTCGTCGATGATGACCTTGATGCCGGCCGCGTGGGCCATCGCGATGATGGGCTTCAGGTCGTAGCGCAGGCCGTCGTAGGTGCAGCTCGTGAGGATCAGCACCTTGGCGTCGGGGTGGGCCTCGATCGCCGCCTGCACGGTGGCCTTGGGCACCGGGCCGAAGATGCCGTAGTGGCGGTTGACCGATGAATCCAGGTAGACCGGCCGGGCGCCCGACAGGATCACGCCGTGGTGGACCGACTTGTGGCAGTTGCGGTCCAGCAGCAGCTTGTCGCCCGGCGCCAGCAGGGTCTGGAAGATGACCTTGTTGGCGGTCGAGGTGCCGTTGGTCGCGAAGTAGGTCTTCTTCGCGCCGAAGGCCTTGGCGGCCAGCTTCTGCGCCTGCGCGATGACGCCGGTGGGGTGCAGCAGCGAGTCGAGCTCGGGCACGCTGACCGAGAGGTCGGCGCGCAGCATCTGCTCACCGACGAAGTCGTAGAAATCGCCGACCCAGGGGCTGCCCTTGAACGAGTCGCCACCGCCGTGGCCGGGGGTGTGCCAGCTGTCCTTGGCCTGCGCGACGTATTCGCGCAGCGCGTTGTAGAACGGCGTCTCGGCCTTCTCGGCCACTTCGGCGGCCACGATGCGGAACCAGCCGTTGTAGTCGTGCTCGCCGCGGAAGAAGTAGCCGTCGACGGCGTCGCTGGCCAGTTGCTCGACCAGCAGCTTGTCGGCGTCGTCTTCGAGCACCATGTACAGCGACAGCTCGGGCCGGGCCTCGATGATGCGCTGCGCCGCGCGCACGGCCGGCACGCCGGTGTCGTTGGCACCGCGCGGGCCGTGGTCGATCAGCACGACCTGCAGGTCGGCCTGCGTCGGGCCGGTGGCCAGCACGGCGTCGACCGCCGAATCGCCACAGGGGCAGCCGACCGCCATCAGGCCGAACGGGTTGTCCAGCCGGCCGGCGGCGTGGTTCAGGCCCTGCACGACCTGCGCGCGCCATTCTTCGTCGGCGCTGACGACCAGCACGTGGGTGGCAGGGTTCATGGTGGGCACTCCTCGTCGGTCGCGCCCGGAAGGCGCAAAACCCGACAGTGTAGGCACCCAGACGCCGACGAAAACTCGGTTCGGCCCTATGAGGGGCGCAATTTGTTCAGGGCGAGGTCAGAGTCTCGGTGGGCCGCCAGGCCGTTGGGCGGGCCCGGCGGTGGGCTTCAGGCGCTCGTGTGCGTCGCCGATGCGCGCTGGCGCGGCGCCTTCAACGCTGGCGCTGGAACGCCAGCGCCACGCCGCCGGCCACCACGCCCCAGAACGCCGAGCCGATGCCGGCGATCGTCAGGCCCGACAGCGTGACGACGAAGGTCAGCAGCGCGGCGTCGCGGTGGTGCTCGTCCTTCAGCGCGCTGGCCAGGCCGCCGGCGATGGTGCCAAGCAGCGCCAGGCCGGCGACGGCGGCGACCAGCTCGCGCGGGAAGGCCTGGAAGAGCCCGGCCACCGCACCCCCGGCCAGGCCCAGTGCGATGTAGAACACGCCGGCCATCGCCGCCGCGGTGTAGCGCCTGGCAGGGTCTTCGTGTGCTTCGCGGCCCATGCAGATCGCCGCGGTGATCGCCGCCAGGTTGAAGGCATAACCGCCGAAGGGTGCGAGCACCAGGCTGGCCACGCCGGTCGCGCCGACGACCGGCGAGACGGGGGTCTGGTAGCCCGATGCGCGCTGCGCTGCAACGCCGGGCAGGTTCTGCGACGCCATCGTGACGACGAACAGCGGCAACCCGATGCCGACCAGGGCGTTGACGCTGAAGACCGGCAGCGTGAACACCGGCCGGGTCCATTCGACGGCCACGCCGGCCAGGTGCACCTGGCCCTGCGCCAGCGCCACGGCGATGCCGGCCAGCAGCACGCCCGGCACCGCGTAGCGCGGCCACCAGCGGCGCCCGGCCAGGAAGGCCAGCGCCATCACGATCACCAGCAGCGGTGCGCTGCGCGTGGCCAGCACCGCGTCCAGCGCAAAACGGGCCAGCACGCCGGCCAGCAGCGCCGAGGCGATCGCGATCGGGATGCGGCCCATCACCCGCTCGAACAGCCCCGAGTAGCCGGCCACCGTGATCAGCAGCGCGCAGGCGACGAAGGCGCCGGTGGCCTCGGGCAGCGAGATGCCGTGCGACGCGGCGATCAGCGCCGCGCCCGGCGTGGACCAGGCGGTCAGCACCGGCAGCCGGTAGTGCAGCGACAGCCCGAGGCTGGTGATGCCCATGCCCAGGCCCAGCGCCCAGATCCACGACGCGGTCTCGGCGGTGCTGGCGCCCAGCGCCTGCGCGGCGGCGAAGACGATCGCCACCGAGCTGGTGAAGCCGACCAGCACCGCGACGAAACCGGCGACGGTGGCCGACAGGGACAGGTCACGCAAGGGGTTGGGCAAGGGCATGGGCGGCGAGCATAGCGGCGCAGCGGCCAGGGCTTAAGCTGGCGGGTCATTGCCATGACCCACACCACCCCCGACCCCGACACACGCGTCGCCACCTTGCCCAACGGCGTGCGGGTGCTGACCATCGCCCTGCCGCGGCTCGACAGCGCCAGCGTCAGCGTCTTCGTGCGCACCGGCAGCCGCAACGAGAGCCGGCGCCTGAACGGCATCAGCCACGTGGCCGAGCACATGGCCTTCAAGGGCACCCATGCGCGCAGCTGCCAGCAGATCAACCTCGATGCCGAACGCCTGGGCGCCGAGGTCAACGCCCACACCGACAAGGACCACACGGCCTACCACATGCGCGGCCTGGCCGAGCATGCCCCGCTGTTCGTGCGCATGCTGGGCGAGATCGTGCGCGACTCCAGCTTCCCGGCCGACGAGCTGGAGCGTGAGCGCCAGGTCATCCTGCAGGAGTTCGCCGAGACCGAGGACGACGCCTTCGACGCGGCCTTCCAGTGCTTCGACAAGGCCTGTTACGGCAGCCATCCGCAGGCCCAGCCGGTGATCGGGCGGCGCCGCAACATCGAAGGCTTCACGCGTGAGCAGTTGCAGGCCTATGTGGCGCAGCAGTACACCGGTGCCAATGTCGTCGTCGCGGCGGCCGGGCGCATCGATGTGCGGGCCCTCGTGCGCGAGGCCGAGGCGGCGCTGGGTGGCCTGCCAGCAGGAGCACCGAACGTCACCACGGCACCGGTGTTCGCCGGTGGGCTGGGCCTGCGCCGGCTGGCCGGCCACAGCCAGGCCCACGTGGTGCTGGGTTACCCGGCGCCGGCGGTCACCGAGCCCACCCACGCCGCGCACCAGCTGGCGGCCGCGCTGCTGGGCGAAGGCATGAGCTCGCCGCTGATGGACAGCCTGCGTGAGCGGCTGGGGCTGGTCTACTACGCCGCCTGTTCGGCCGACCTCGGCGACTTGGCGGGTCAGTTCGTCATCGAAGCCTCGATGGCGCCGGCCAACGTGCCGGCCTATGCCGACGAGGTGGTGCGCCTGCTGCGTGCGCAGTCCGGCCAGATTGCGCCGGCGCAATGGGAGCGGGCGCGCAACCAGATCGCGGTGCGGCGGCTGCAGGCCTGGGAGCGGCCCTCGCGCCGGCTCGAAGACGCGGTGCTGGACCTGTTCGCCTTCGGCCGCGTGCGCTCGCGGGCCGAGCGCCGCGCGGCACTGGACGCGGTGACGCCGCGGCAGGTGCGAAAGGTGTTCGACCAGATCCTCGCCGGGCCGGTGGCAGTGGGTGCCGCCGGTCGCCTGCCGAAGCCCGCCGCCGAGCAGTTGCACGCCCTGGCGGAAGGCTAGATTTCCGCCGCGCGAAGCGCCGGTCGCTCCAAGTGGCGTGCGCGGACCGGCTCTGCCGGTCCGCTGCGCGAGCCCCCTCGGGGGGCAGCCCCTGGAAGGGGCGTGGGGGCTAAATCTCGACCTTCGCGCCCAGCTCGACGATGCGGTTGGACGGCAGCGCGAGGAAGTCGGCCATGTCGGCGGCGTTGCGGTGCATGCTGGCGAAGAGCTTCTCGCGCCACATCGCCATGCCTTCGCCGAAGGTCGGGATCACCGTGTCGCGGCTCAGGAAGTAGCTGGTGTCCATCTCTTCCAGCGGCACGCCGCGGCCTTCGAGCAGGCGCAGCGCCTCGGGCACGTCGGGGTCGTTCTTGAAGCCGAAGTTCAGCGTGACCTGCCAGCAGTCGTGGCCCAGCGATTCCATCGCCAGCCGCTTGTCGAAGCCGATCCAGGGCACCTCGTGGTGCTTCACGTGCACGAACAGGTTGTGCTCGTGCAGCACCTTGTTGTGCTTCAGGTTGTGCATCAGCGCGTTCGGCGCCAGGCCCTCTTCGGCGACCAGGAACACCGCCGTGCCGCTCACCCGCACCGGCGGGCTGACGAACACCGCCTCGAGGAAGCCCTTGAGCTCGATCGCCTCGTTGCGCACCCGCTCGTGCATGATCGCGCGGCCCTGCTTCCAGGTCAGCATCAGCACGAACATGCCCGAGCCGATGACCAGCGGGAACCAGCCGCCGGCCAGCAGCTTCAACGTGTTCGACAGGAAGAAGGTCACGTCGATGATGAAGAAGAAGCCCGTCGCCAGCAGGCACAGCGCCAGCGGGTACTTCCAGCCGTAGCGGATGACGTAGAAGGTCATCACCGTGGTGATCGTCATGTCCAGCGTCACCGCGATGCCATAGGCCGAGGCCAGGCTCGACGAGTTCTTGAACAGCGCCACCGCCAGCACGATGAAGACGTACAGGCCCCAGTTGACGAAGGGCACGTAGATCTGCCCGGTGTCGCGCACCGAGGTGTGGCGCACCGTCATGCGCGGCAGGATGCCGAGCTGGATCGCCTGCTTGGTGACCGAGAAGGCGGCCGAGATCAGCGCCTGCGACGCAATCACCGTGGCGGCCGTGGCCAGCACCACCAGCGGCAGTCGCAGCGCCTCGGGCGCCATCAGGTAGAACGGGTTCTCGATCGCGTCGGGGCTGCCGAGGATCAGCGCGCCCTGGCCGAAGTAGTTGACCACCAGCGCCGGCATCACCACCGCGTACCAGGCGATGCGGATCGGCCGGCGGCCGAAGTGGCCCATGTCGGCGTACAGCGCCTCGCCGCCGGTCACGCACAGCACCACCGCGCCGAGCGCGATGAACGCCACCTTCGGGTGCGTGATGAAGAAGCCGATCGCGTACATCGGGTTCAGTGCCACCAGCACGCCCGGGTTCTCGAGCACGTGCGGCAGGCCCAGCGCGACCAGCACGACGAACCAGACGAGCGTGATCGGGCCGAAGAACTTGCCGATGCCGCCGGTGCCGAAGCGCTGGACCGCGAACAGCCCGGTCAGCACGACCAGCGTGATCGGTATCACCCACTCGTGCATGCCGGGCGCGATGACCTGCAGGCCCTCGACCGCCGACAGCACCGAGATCGCCGGCGTGATGACCCCGTCGCCATAGAAGATCGCGGTGCCGAACAGGCCGACGACCATCAGCGTGCGGCGCAGCGTCGGCCGGCCCCTGACCGCGGTGGTGGCCAGCGCGAGCATCGCGATCAGCCCGCCTTCGCCGTTGTTGTCGGCGCGCAGGATCAGCAGCACGTACTTCAGCGAGACGATGATCGTCATCGTCCAGAAGATCAGGCTGAGGACACCCAGGATGTTGACCGGCGAGGCTTCGACGTGCCCCGCATGGAACACCTCTTTCAGCGCGTACAGCGGGCTGGTGCCGATGTCGCCGTACACGACACCCAGGGCCGCCAGCGTCAACGAAGCAAGTGCCGGCAACGAGCGGCTGGCGGTGGGCGAGGAACTCAAAAGGAATCTAGGGGGCGCGGCGCGGCCGCTGAAGTTGGTATTGTGCGCGCTGCGGCCGTGGGGTCGAAATCATCGAAAATCGATTCGAACTGTCTCTGTCGCCCTGTTGCGCCACGAGTGTCATGCCCGCCGACGCACCTGCCACCCCCCCCGATATCGCCTCCTCGACCCTGGTCGATCTCGAACTCCCGATGACCGTTTCACCCGCCGCGCGCTTGGTGGTGGAGCGCCTGGCGGGCGCAGTGATCGTCGGCTGGGCCTTCGACCCCCAGGCGCCTGGCCGCGAGCGGTTGAACCTGGTCTGCGGCACGCAAACGTTTACAACCACGGTGCGCCGCCAGCATCGGGCCGACGTGGCGCGGGCCGTCGGTGCCAGCGCGGCCCTGGTGCTGGGGTTCGAGATCGATCTGCCGCTGGCGATCTGGCCGGCGCTGGCACAACCGGGCGCCGAACTGGGCGTGCGTATCGGCGATGACGGCGTGGTCGTCAAGTCGCCGGTGCGGCCCACCGCCGCCAGCTTGCGAAGCTGGATGACGACGCTGGAACACAGCCCGGAACGGCAGCGTGTCCAGGCCGAACTCGATGCCCTGGCCTTGCACCTCGAACAAGCCGAGCGGTGCGGCGACGCCGGCGTGCCGCCTGTCGCGCCGCCGCCTGCGCCGGTGCTGTGCAACGTCGAAGGCTGGCAGGGCTTGACGCTGCTGGGCTGGTTTGCCGACACGCCCGAGGCGCGCGAGCCGCTGCGCCTGCGTTGCGGCGACCGCCGCTACGAGGCGCCGGTGCGCCGCATCTCACGCGGCGATGTGTCGTCGCGGCTGAACCTGCCGCACGACGAGGTCGGCTTCGCGCTCGAGGTGCCGGGCAGCCTGTGGGGCGACCAGCCGCCGGGTGCCGACGAACTGGTGTTGCAGATCGAGGGCCGCAGCGGCCCACTGGGGCCGGAATGGTCGGTGAAACGCGCCGAGCTGCCGGCGCGGCTGGACGATGCGCTGGCCTGGCCCGACCCGGTGCAGCGTGGCCACCTGGCGCTGCTGGCAATGGAGCACCTGGCCTGGGCCGGCAACTTGAGCGAGATCGACGATTCGGCCCGCCAGGCCTTGTCGGTGCTGGCGGAGTCGGCCGGGGTCGGCGCCTGGCTGCACGAAGACCCGCGCACGCTGGCCGCGCCGGCCGAGCGGTTGCGCAAACCGTTTCGCATCGCGCCGCGTGGCCGCCTGGGCCGTTGGTTGCAGAAGCCGGCCCATGCCGACCGGGCGCTGCAACTGCTGACCCGGCTGCACAGCCAACCGCGTTTGGCCGGCCTGGCCAAGCGGCTCGAAGTGAGCCTGACCCATGCGCTGGGCCTCTTCGACAAGGCCTGCTATGACGAGCAGATCAGCCCCGACGCACGCGGCGGCATGCCGGCGCTGCGCCACTATGTCGAGCAGGGCGACGCACGGTCGCTGGTGCCGATGGCGCTGTTCGACGCTCGCCACTACACCGGCCAGCTCAAAGGCCGGCGCCATCCCGGCATCAACCGCCTGCTGCACTACGGCCTGGTCGGGCGCCGCGAGGGCCTGTCGCCCTGCGCCTGGTTCGACCCCGCCTACTACCTGAGCACCAACGCCGATGTGCGCAGCACCGGCGCCGACCCACTGACGCACTTCGTCAACTGGGGCTGGAAGGAGCACCGCCGGCCCGCGGCCCGCTTCGAGCCGGTCACCGGCTCGCGCCAGGGCTTGCTGCAGCGGCTGTCGCACGGGCGCGGCAGCGAGGCTGCCACGCCGGTCGACCCGTTGCAGCGCTACCTGCTCGACGGCCTGCCGGCCGATGCGCAGCCGACCGAGCCCAACCGCCTGCCGTGGTCGGTGCCGGCGCGGCTGGACGGGCGCGACTACCTCAACCTCGAGCCCTGGCGCCACCTGCCGCGGCCCGCGGCCGAGCCCAAGGTCGACGTGATCGTGCCGGTCTATGCCGGCGCGCAAGAAACGCTGCGCTGCCTGTGGAGCGTGTTGTCGTCGTGGGTCGAGACGCCCTATCAACTGGTGGTGATCGACGACTGCAGCCCCGAGCCGGCCTTGTCGGCCCACCTGCGCGAGCTGGCGGCGCTGGGCCTGATCCACCTGATGGTCAACGAGCGCAACCGCGGCTTCGTCGCCACCGTCAACAAGGGCCTGAAGCTGCACTGGGACCGCGACGTCGTGATCCTGAACGCCGACACCCGCGTGCACTCGGGCTGGCTGGACCGGCTGGCGGCGCACGGCGAGGCCGAGCCGCGGGCGGCGTCGATCACGCCGCTGTCGAACAACGCGACGGTCTGCAGCTACCCGCGCATGCTGCACAGCAACTGGGAAAAGCTCGAGCTCGACGACGGCGCGATCGACACGCTGGCGGCGACGGTGAACAAGGGTCGCCACGTCGAGGTGCCCACCGGCGTCGGCTTTTGCATGTGGATGCGGCGCACCGCGCTGGACGCGGTCGGCCTGCTCGATGTCGAGCGCTTCGGCCGCGGTTACGGCGAAGAAAACGACTGGTGCATGCGCGCCAACGCGGCCGGCTGGGTACAACTGGTCGCCAGCGATGTCTATGTGCTGCACCAGGGCTCGGTCAGCTTCAGTGGCGAGGCCAGCGCGCGCACGCGGGCCGGCGTCGCGACGCTGCTGCAGCGCCACCCCGACTACCAGCAGCGCATCGACGACTGGATCGCGCACGACCCGCTGCTGCCCGAGCGTGCGCGGCTGGACGCGGCGCGCCTGAAGCGCGCGACCGAGGTCAGCGAAGGCGGCGGCCTGGTGCTGATGGTCAACCACGCCCGCGGCGGCGGCACGGCGCGCCACGAGGCCGAAGAGGCGGCGCGGCTGCGGGCCGAGCGCGGCGTCGGCGTGATCACGATGCACCCGTCGCGCCGGCCCGGCTGCGTCACCCTGGGCGCCACCGGCGGCCAGGGCGGCACGCTCGACCTGCCGGCATTGCAGGCGGTGCCGCTGCTGACCGATGGCCGCTACGGCCCGCGCCACCCGGCGCAGGCGCTGCTGGACGTGCTGGCGGCGCTCGACCTGCGCGAGGTGCAGCTGCACCACCTGGTCGACCACCCGCCGGTGCTGCGCGAGTTGCTGCCGTACCTGTGCAAGTCGCTCGAGGTGCCGCTGTCGGTGACGGTGCACGACTATCACCTGATCTGCCCGCGCATCAACCTGGTCGACGCGAGCGGCCGCTACTGCGGCGAGCCGGACCGCGACAGCTGCGACCGCTGCCTGCAGCGCGACGACGAGGGCCGCGCCGCCGGCCGCATCGGCGCCTGGCGCGCGGCCAACGCGCAGCTGCTGTCACAGGCGCAGCAGGTCATCGTGCCCGACGAGGATGTCGCGGCGCGGCTGTCGAACTACTTCCCGGCCGTGCACACGCGGGTGCAACCGCACGAGCCCTTGCACCTGCCCGCGAACCCGTCGCCGCGCGGCCCGGTGCGCGAGGTGCTGGTGATCGGTGCGCTGAGCCCGATCAAGGGCTTGCAGGTGCTGCTGGGCCTGGCCCGCAGCCGCGTCGCGGCCGAGCAGGGCCTGCACTTCACGCTGCTGGGGCATTCGTCCGACGACGCCGCCTTGCGGGCTGCGGGCGTGCAGGTGCTGGGCCGCTATGAAGACAAGGCGCTGGCCGGGCGCATCGCCGAGCTGGCGCCGGACCTGATCCTGCTGCCCTCGGTGTGGCCCGAGACCTTCTGCTATGTGCTGACGACCGCGGCCGAGTCGGGCCGGCCGGTTGCGGTGTTCAACCTCGGCGCGCAGGCGCGGCGGCTGAAAGAGGCCAAGGCGCCGGCGGTCTACCTGCCGATCGAGCTGGCCGGGCAGCCAGAGCTGCTGGCGCGGGCGCTGGTGGCCTGACGCCGGCCGCGCCCCCGCTCGAACCCCGGCGACGGTATCCCGTCGCCGGGGTTCACTTCTTCGGCCGCTGCCAGCCCGCCAGGCTGACCTGCTTGGCGCGCGCCACGGTCAGTTGACCGGCCGGTGCGTCCTTCGCGATCGTCGAGCCGCCACCGATCGTGGCGCCGTCGCCGAGCGTGATCGGCGCCACCAGCACGCAGTTGCTGCCGACGTGCACGTCGTTGCCGATCACCGTGCGGTGCTTGTTGGCACCGTCGTAGTTGGCGGTGATCGAGCCGGCGCCGTAGTTGACGCGCTCACCCACCGTCGCATCGCCCAGGTAGGCCAGGTGGTTGGCCTTGGCGCCCTTGGCCAGCGTCGAGTTCTTGACCTCGACGAAGTTGCCGATGTGCACCTCGTCGCCCAGCACCGCACCGGGGCGCAGCCGCGCGAACGGGCCGATCAGCGCACCGGCGCCGACCTGCACGCCGAGCGCCTCGCCGTCGATGTGGGTGAACGGGTGGATCACCGCACCGGCGGCGATGCGCGCGTTGCGGATCACGCAGTTCGCGCCGATGCGCACCTCGTCGCCCAGGTCGACCGCGCCTTCGAAGACGCAGTTGACGTCGATCTCGACATCGCGGCCATGCGTCAGCGTGCCGCGCAGGTCGAAGCGGGCCGGGTCGGCCAGCCGCAGCCCGGCGTTCATCAGGCTGTCGGCCTGGCGACGCTGCAGCCGGCGCTCCAATTCGGCCAATTGGGCCGGGCTGTTGACGCCCAGCACTTCGGTTTCGCTGGCGGCATGGCGGGCCACCACCGGCACGCCCTCGGCCACGGCCATCGCGACCACGTCGGTCAGGTAGTACTCGCCCTGGGCGTTGTCGTTCTTCAGCGCCATCAGCCAGCGCTTGAGCAGCGCCGTGGGCGCGGCCATCATGCCGGTGTAGACCTCGCGGATCTCGCGCTGGCGCGGCGAGGCGTCCTTGTGCTCGACGATGCCCAGCACGTGGCCGCCGTGCGCGTCGCCCGAGCGCAGGATGCGGCCATAACCGGTCGCGTCGGCCAGCTCGACCGTCAGCAGCGCCAGCTGGCGGCCATCACACGCCTCGGCCAGCGCCTGGGCGGTGTCGGTGCCGATCAGCGGCACGTCGCCGTTGAGGATCAGCGTGGTCTCGGCCGCGTCGTCCAGCGCCGGCAGCGTCTGCTGCACCGCGTGGCCCGTGCCGAGCTGCGGCTCCTGCCGCACGCACACGCCGGCTGTGCCCACCTGCTGCTCGACCCGCTCGGCGCCGTGCCCGGTGACCACCACGCAGCGCGCCGGCGCCAGCGGCGCGACACGGTCCAGCACGTGTTGCAGCAGCGGCCGGCCGGCCAGCTTGTGCAGCACCTTCGGGGTGGTCGAATGCATGCGGGTGCCCTTGCCCGCGGCCATGATGACGACGTTCAGCGCCATGGATCTGTGCTCCAGAAAAGCCTGAGCCGGCGTCGGGCGCCGGCTCGTTGGCATGAAGACGGGATTATCCCGCCCCTCTCGGGGTGCTCAGGCCTGCTTCAGGGCAGCTGGATGTCGACGTCGTGCGGTTCGTTGCGCGCCTTCGGAAACTCTTTCAGCGCCGCCGAGAACATCGCCGCGATCACCGGCGGCCCGCCGGCGGTGATGCCGTCGGTGTGGGCGCGGGCCTCGTACAGCGGCTGGCCCGAGGCCTTGTCGCGGATCAGCAGGCCGACCTCGCGCTGGTACTCGCTGGGCTCGGTATTGCGCCAGCGCCACGGCCCGTAGGGGCCCCAACCGCCGGGCCAGCCCGGGCCGGCCCAGCGCGAGCCGTAGGGCCGCCACCACAGCGGGTCGTCCCAGGGCGAGCGGTCGTAGCGGGTGATGCGCGCGCCGATCTGCACCACCACATCGGGCGTGGCGCCTGTGGCGGCGGGCACGAAGCCGGCCGTCTGCAGCGCCTGGTGGGCCGCCTGCTCGACATCGGCCTGCAGCCCGCCCGGTGCCGCCTGCTGCGAGGGCAGGCGCTCGATCACGTAGCTGCCGGCAGGCCGGCCGGCGGGCCATTCGCCGAAGGTGCTGACTTCGCTGGTGACGGTCTTGAACGAGGCACAGCCGGCCAGCGTGGCGGCCGCCAGGGCAGCGCCAACGGCGGTCCAGCGAAGGGCGAGTCGGCGGCTGTTCATTTGGCTTACTCCTCAGGCGCGGTTGGCACCGGCCCACCCGGCACCTTCTTCGTCAGACCCCATTGAACGACCTGCGGTTCAGTCGAGTTGACCGCCGGGCTGCCGCAATCGTCGTCTTCGTCGAAGGCCTTGTCGCCGGCCGGGTCGGGCTGGCCGGTGGCCCGGATCGTCGTGAACGGGTAGAGCGAGCGGTCCATCATGTGCGACAGCGTGATGTTGCCCATCGCGCTGAACATGTTGTCGATCCGGCCCGGGTGCTTCTTGTCCCAGTCGCGGATCATCGCCTTGATCTGCACCCGCTGCAGGTTCTCCTGGCTGCCGCACAGGCTGCACGGGATGATCGGGAACTGGCGGTGCACCGCCCACTTCTCGAGATCGGTCTCGGCCACATAGGCCAGCGGGCGGATCACCACATGCTCGCCGTTGTCGCTGACCAGCTTGGGCGGCATGCCCTTCATGCGCGAGCCGAAGAACATGTTCATCAGCAGCGTCACGACCATGTCGTCTCGGTGGTGGCCGAGCGCGATCTTGGTCGCCCCCAGCTCCTTTGCCACCCGGTACAGGATGCCCCGGCGCAGCCGCGAGCACAGGCTGCACATCGTCTTGCCCTCGGGGATCAGGTTCTTGACGATCGAGTAGGTGTCCTGCTCCTCGATGTGGAACGGCACACCACGCGAGCGCAGGTAGTTCGGCAGCACGTCTTCGGGGAAGCCCGGCTGCTTCTGGTCGAGGTTGACGGCGACCAGTTCGAAGCGGATCGGCGCGCGCTGCTGCAGGTTCAGCAGGATGTCGAGCAGCGCGTAGCTGTCCTTGCCGCCCGACAGGCAGACCATCACCTTGTCGCCTTCTTCGATCATGTTGAAGTCGGCGATCGCCTGGCCGACCTGGCGGTGCAGCCGCTTGCTGAGCTTGTTGGTCTCGAAGGCGGCCTTCTTCTCGGCGGCGGTGGCCGCGGTATCCATGGCCGCGTTTTCAGCGAGGGCGATCGTGTTCATGTCAGCAGTCCAAACCGCGGCGCTCCGCAGGAGTCGCCGCCTTCAAGTGGCGTGCGCGGATCCGGCCCGGCCGGTCCGCTGCGCGAGCCCCCTCGGGGGGCAGCCCCCGGCAGGGGGCGTGGGGGTTCCATTGCTGGTCACCATATCCCTGCTTCGCAGCGGATGGCGACTTCGCAGTCTTCAAAAATCTCCAGCTTGGCCACGCGGATGCGCACACCCAGCACACCCGGCAGGCGCATCAGCCGCACGCAGAGTTTGGCCAGCAGCGATTCGAGCAGATCGGTGTGCTCGGCGGTGCACTCGTCGATGATGATCTGGCGCACCTTGCGGTAGTCCAGCACATGGCCCAGGTCGGCGTCGCGCGCCAGCGCCGGCTGCTGGCCCAGGTTCAGCTCGGCATCGACCTGGATCGGCTGCGGCCCGACGCGCTCGTGCGCCAGCACCCCGAGGTTGGCGCCGAAGCGCAGGCCGTTCAGGTGCAGGATCTGGCTGTTCAGCGTCGACGGCGGCGGCTTCGGGGCGGCATGGGCCAGGCTGGCGCCTGCCGGGTGCAGGAAGGCGGCCACCTGCTGGGCCGCGGTCACGCCATCGGCCAGCGCGGTCTGCACACACGGGTGCCAGCGGCCGCTGGCGTCGCCGGCCACGAATACACCCAGCGCCTCGGCCGCCCGGCCCGGCGCCAGCCGGGGCGCCGCCGGGCCGCTGGCCTGCAGCGCTTCGGCCAGCCAACCCCACGGCGCGGGCTCGGGCTCGTAGCCGAACAGCACCGCCACCGCATCGAAAGTCTCGCAGCCGAAAGCGGCCGATTCGGCCTCGATCCGGCCCCCGGCCACCGGCCGCAGCGCGGTTGGCAAGGGGGTGTGGGTGCGCTGGACCAGCGTCGGATGCCGGCCCAGCGCCGCGACCAAGGCCGCCTGGCCGCGGAAGTCGCCGCGGGTCCACACGGTCACCGCGTGGCCGCGGTCGGCGAGGTAAGCGGCGTTTTCGAGCGCGTTGTCGCCACCGCCCAGCAGCAGCACACGGCCCGGCGGCAACGCGGCGCGCTGCGCGGTCAGCGTTTGCGCGTCGAGCACGCCGTGGGCGCTGAAGAAGGGCGCCGGCCGCACCGGGCGCACGCCGGTGGCCAGCAGCAGCGTGGCGGTATCCAGGCGCCGGCCATCGGCCAATTGCACCTGCCAACCCGGGGCATGGCGCGCCAGCCCGGTCACGGCCTGGCCCAGGTGCCACTGCAGCCCGGCCAGCCCCAGCGCATGGGCCGAGAGTTGCTCGCCGATCGTGCGCAGGCTGGTGTGTGGTTGGCCCAGCACCCAGTCCTGCGGGAAGTCGAGGGCGGCCAGCGACGCGCAAGGCGCCGCGGCCTGCTCGACGACCGCCACGTGCAGGCCCATCTGCGCCGCCCAGGACGCGGCGCTGCAGCCGGCCGGGCCGGCGCCGATCACCACACAGTCGAGCAGGGCAGGAGGGTTCATCGCTGGGGGCCGGCCGGTCAGGGCGGCAAAGACGGCGGCGCTGGGGGGCCGGGCAGGGCGCTTCCTACAATCGGGCGATGCAAGCAAGCGAAGCCGGCAGTGTATCGGCGCCCCTGGGCGAACACATCCGCGCGGCCATCGCCGCGGCCGGCGGCTGGCTGCCGTTCGACCGCTACATGGCGCTGGCGCTGTACACGCCCGGCCTGGGCTACTACGCCAACGCCCGGCCCAAGCTCGGCCGCATGCCGGCCGATGGCAGCGACTTCGTCACGGCGCCCGAGCTGTCGCCGCTGTTCGGCCGCACGCTCGCCACCCAGGCCGCGCAGGTGCTGGAGATTGCCGAGGCCGACCAGGTGTTCGAGTTCGGCGCCGGCACCGGCGCACTGGCCGAAAGCCTGCTCGACGGCCTGGCCGCCTGCGGCCACCCCGCCGCCCGCTACACCATCGTCGAGCTGTCGGCCGACCTGCGCGCCCGGCAGCAGGCGCGGGTGGCCCGCTTCGGCGACCGCGTGCAATGGGCCGATCGCTGGCCCGAGGCGATGCACGGCGTCGTCTTCGGCAACGAGGTGCTCGATGCGATGCCCGTGCAGCTGCTGCATTTCGACGGCGAACGCTGGCAAGAGCGCGGCGTGGCGCTGCAAGACGGCCGGCTGGTGTTCGAAGACCGCGCCAGCACGCTGCAGCCACCGCACGACGGCCCGTTCCTGCCCGGCACCGTGACCGAGATCCACCGCCAGGCCGAAGCCTTCGTCACCAGCCTAGCGCAGCACCTGAAGCGGGGCGCCGCCTTCTTCGTCGACTACGGCTTCCCCGAGGCCGAGTACTACCACCTGCAGCGCCACGGCGGCACGCTGATGTGCCACCGCGCCCACCTGGCCGACACCGACCCGCTGGCCGACCCGGGCGAGAAAGACATCACCGCCCACGTCAACTTCACCGGCATCGCACTGGCCGGCCAGGACGCAGGCCTGGACGTGATCGGCTACACCAGCCAGGCGCGCTTTCTCGTCAACTGCGGCATCGCGCCGCTGCTCGAAGCGGCCGATCTGCGCCAGCGCGCGATGGCGCAAAAGCTGATCACCGAGCATGAGATGGGCGAGCTGTTCAAGGTGATCGGTTTCGCGACGCCCGGCCTGGCCTTCGAGCCGATCGGCTTCGCCGAAGGCGACCGGCTGCATCGGTTGTGACCGGTGCCGCGGTACTTTTGCTGCCGGCGAGCCTCATTCGTGATCGACCTGACGCGAAAAGCAGTCTCCGATTGTTAGGATTCTGGGTTTTTGTAACCACGAATCCTGAGGGAGATGAGATGAGAATGTTGCGTGCCTGGATGGCCATGGGTGCTCTGGCGGCGTTGGTGGGTTGTGCGTCTGCGCCGCAATTGCCCGTCGCGCTGGATGCCACCCGGTTGAATGCAAGCAGCGGCAAGGTTGGCGTGCTGATGAGCGCGGTCCCGAACGCCGATACCCATTTCCCGGGTGCCGGCTGCTTGTTGTGTCTGGCAACTGCCAGCATGGCCAACAGTTCCTTGACCACCCACACCAAGACCCTGCCCAGCAAGGATCTGGCGAGCATTCAGGCGGACGTGACCGAAGCGCTGCGCCGCAAGGGCGTGGACGTGGTTCAGATCACCGATGCGGTGAAGATCGATGACCTGCCGAAGGGCACCAGCACGGCGCCGAACGCGTCGCGTCGCGACTTCTCTTCATTGAAGACGAAGTACAAGCTCGAGCGTTTGCTGGTGATCGACGTCACTCAACAGGGCTTCGAACGCACGTACGCGGCCTATGTCCCGACCAGCGATCCCAAGGGGCTGGTGCGCGGCACCGCCTACCTGGTCAACCTCGGCACCCAAACCTACGAGTGGTATGCACCGATTGAAGTGCTCAAGGCCACCGACAAGAAGTGGGACGAGCCGCCTGCGTTTCCGGGCTTGACGAACGCTTACTTCCAGGCTGTAGAAGCTGCACGCGATACGGTGCTGACGCCCCTGTCGAACTGACACGGCGATGCGAGCGCGAAAGACGAAGCAGCTGCCGCCTGCGCGGCGTCTGCGTGGGATCGTGCTGAGCGCCGCGGCGACGTTGGCGGTCACGTTGGCGGCCGCCGAGACTGCCCCGGCCGAACAAGCCGCGTCGCAGCGGTTGCAGGCGACGGCAGCTACGCGCGCCTGGGCATGGCGAGGTGCCGCGGCCGAAGAATCCGCGGTGTTCCATGGGGTCGTCAGCTATGACACGGCGGGCGGCGGTGCGGGAGCGATGCTGTATCCGGCGCCGGGGCCGGCCGGCTTTCTGGTGGCGATCCTCACACACGCGGCGATCAACAGCGGCGCCCGCAGTGCCGAAGCCAAGCGGATCGAAGAGGCCGCCGACAAGGTGCTGGTGCCGTTGAAAGACCAGGTCGATCGACTGCGGCTGCGAGATCTTCAGCAAGACGCCTTGGCGCGTTGGGAAATCGGCACCGAGGTCAAGCTGTTGGGGCGAGACGAAAACGCCGACAACGCGTGGATCGTCGAAACGCAGCCGGTCTTCTTGATGACCCAGGACCGGCGGGCGTTGGTGGTCGAGGCCGTCGTGCGCCTGTTCGACGGAGCCGCCAAGGTGCCGGCGATCGAGCGCGCAGTGCGTGTGGTGTCTCCACCGGTCAAGGGCGACGTCGACGGCTACTGGCTCGACCCGGTCAATGGCAGATTGGCGCAGACCAGTGCCGCCTTGCTGGCAGAAGCCATTCGCGTCGCGGTGCTCGACGCCCAGGTGTCGGGCGACTCTTCTCAGCGCACGATTCGCTACGTCGAGGGGGGCGCCGACAAGTTCGAGCGAGCCACGCTGTTGAGCGAACGCTGCGAGCGGGTTGCCTTGCGTACGCTGCGTGGCGGCGTGATGTCGGTGCCGGCACGGCCGAAGCTGACGCCCGCGGTTTCGGTCGATGGCGCCGCCGGCCCTGCCGCGTGCGGGGCGGCGTGGCCCGACGTGAATGGCCCTGTCGCTGTCGTCAATGCGCCTGCGACGGCCGCGCAGACTGCCGCGCAGACGGTGGCGGTCGACGGCGCGTCAGCTGGTCAGCCGGCCGCTGCAGCCGTTGCCGGCGACAGCGTCGTCAAGACGCCGCAGTAGCCCCGGTCTGGTGGCCGTCGCGCTCCAGCGCGTCGGCCACCGTCCTTACCCGGGCCTGGTGGATCGCCTTGGCGATTTCGTCGCCCTGGGCGCCGCGGGCGATCGCGGTGGCGGCCACGTCGGCGGTCGGCATCGCGGCTGCGGCGGCGAACACCTTGGTCAGCAGCGGGCGGCTGGGGTAGTCGCGCTGCTCCAGGCCGAGCCGGCCGCGGGCGTCGAGCTCGCAGGCCAGCAAGGCTTCGGCAAAACGCTGCGGGCGGCGGAAGGCGTCGCAGCGTTCGAGCAGCCGGGTCAGCGCCGCCGGGCGCAGGTCGGTCGCGCGGTGGATGTTGGTGTGTTCGCGCGCCACCAGCGCGGCGAGTTCGGTCGCTTCGGTCGGTGCCTTCAGGCGCGCTGCCAGCGCGCGGGCCAGCACCTCGCTGCGGCCTTCGTGGCCGATGTGGCGCGGCCACTCGTCTGGCGGTGTCGTGCCCTTGCCCAGGTCGTGGCACAGGCAGGCGAAGCGCACCGTCAGCGGTGCGTTCATCACCGCGGCCTGGTCGAGCACCATCTCGAGGTGCACGCCGGTGTCGATCTCAGGGTGGTGCGCCGCGGGCTGCGGCACGCCGTACAACCGGTCGACCTCGGGCATCAAACGCGCCAGCGCACCCTCTTCGCGCAGCACCTGCAGCATCCGGCTCGGCCGGTTCTCCATCAACCCGGTCGCCACCTCTTGCCAGACGCGCTCGGCCACCAGCGCGTCGACCTCGCCCGCGTCGACCATGTGGCGCACCAGCGCCATCGTCTCGGGCGCGACGGTGAAGCCCTCGAAGCGCGCGGCGAAGCGGGCCAGCCGCAGGATGCGCACCGGGTCTTCGGCGAATGCTTCGCTGACATGGCGCAAGACCTTGGCCTCGAGGTCGCGCGCGCCGCCGTACGGGTCGACCAGCGTGCCGTCTTCGTCGCGCGCCATCGCGTTGATCGTCAGGTCGCGCCGCAGCAGGTCGTCTTCGAGCGTGACGGTCGGTTCGGCATGCACGACGAAGCCGCGGTAGCCCGGCGCCGTCTTGCGCTCGGTGCGGGCCAGCGCATGCTCTTCGTGCGTCTCGGGGTGCAGAAAGACCGGGAAGTCCTTGCCGACCGCCTGGTAGCCGGCGGCCAGCATCTGTTCTGGCGTGCTGCCGACGACGACCCAGTCGTGGTCGCTGACCGGGCGGCCGAGCATCGCGTCGCGCACCGCGCCGCCGACGATGTAGCGCTTCACGTGTGGTGGGCGCGCAGTGGGTCCAGCCGCGCGCAGCCGGCCAGGTGGCCCAGGTAGCCGGGCGCCACGCTGTCCAGCGCCGCCGGCTGGATGCCCAGCGCGGCCAGCCCGGGCCGGCCCGGTGTCGCGATGCTCGGCACCTTCATCGAATCGAGGTTGTCGCGCGACATCAGCGGCGGCCCGGGCAGCCACTCCATCAGCGTCGCCTGCGTGCGCGCCAGCGCGGCCGGCAGCGGCACGACCGGGCGCGTGTGGCCGGCGTGGCGGCCCGCGGCACGCACCAGGTCGGACAGGTTCATCGCCTGCGGGCCGACGCATTCGTAGGTCTGGCCGATCGTTTCGGGCGCGTTGACGCAGCGTGCCAGGGCCTCGGCCACGTCGCCGACCCAGACGGGCTGGAAGCGGGCATCGGCACTGGCCAGCGGCACGAACGGGGCAAAGCGCTGCAGCTGGGCGAACAGGTTCAGCAGCCGGTCTTCGGCACCGAAGATCACCGAGGGGCGCAGCACGGTCAGATCGAGCCCGGCCGCGCGCAGGGCGGCCTCGCCGCGGGCCTTGCTGCGCAGGTAGCGCGAGGGCGCGTTGTCGGCGGCGCCGAGGGCGCTGATGTGCACCACGCGCCGCACGCCGGCGGCGCGGCAGGCCGCGGCCAGGCGGCGTGGCAGCGCCACGTGCACCTGCTCGAAGGCGGCTTCGCTGCCGTGCAGGATCGCCACCAGGTTGATCACCACCGCGGCGCCGGCGACCAGTTTGGCCAGGTCGCCATCGTCGTGCACATTGGCCTGCACCACGTCGACCCGCGGCAGGTGGGCCAGGCGCAGCGCGTGGGCCCGCTGACGGGTCGGCACCAGCAGCCGCGGGCCGGCGTCATGCGAGGGCCGGCACAGTCTTTCGGCCAGCGCGCGGCCGACAAAGCCGCTGCCGCCCAGCACCAGCCAGTAGGCCGAGGCTTCGGGGGCCATCCGTGGCGGGACGTGGGCAGCCGCGTCGGAGGGTTTGGGTGAGTCGTGCATGGTGGTGGGCCTCTGGCGTGCTCAGGGCAATTCCGGGTCCGCCGGCGGCGCGCTGGTCGCGCGCGGGCCGATCGGTGCCCCCAGCCGGGCCTTCAGCGAGGCCGGTTTGCCACTCATCAGGCTGGCGTAGATGGTGGCGTTGGTCAGCACCTTCTTGACGTAGTCGCGTGTTTCGTTGAGTGGGATGTTCTCGGCCCAGATCGCCGGCTCGATCACCGGGCCCTCACGCCAGCGGCGCGGCCGGCCGGGGCCGGCGTTGTAAGCGGCGGCGGCCAGCGGTTGCGAGCCGCCCAGGTCGTCGAGCACCAGCTTCAGGTAGGCGGTGCCCAGGCGCAGGTTGGTGTCGCGGTCGGTGATCATGCCGGGCTTGTAGTCCAGGCCGATCTTCTTCGCGGTCCATTTCGCGGTGGCCGGCATGATCTGCATCAGGCCCGACGCACCGACATGCGAGCGCGCGTCCATCACGAAGCGTGATTCCTGCCGGATCAGGCCGTAGACGTAGGCCGGGTCGAGGTCGATCTCCTTGGCCTTGGCCAGCACGTCGGCGCGCATCGGCTGCGGAAAGCGCTGCTCGATGTCGACCTCGGCCTTGGTGCGCTCGCTGGTGTTGATGCAGCGGTCCCAGACCTCGCGCTCGCAGGCCAGTTGCGCGGCGGCCAGCAGCTCGCGGTCGCTCATGCCGATCAGCGAGAAGTTCCACTCGCGCACGCCCTCGCCGCGCAGGCCGGCGCCGATCGCGGCCAGGGCCCGCTGCAGGCCCGGCATGGCGCGGGTGGCGTTGCGTTCGGTCTCGCTCGGCGGCGCGCTGCGCAGCGGCAGCGCCTGCGGCGCGCCCAGGTCTTCGGCGGCCAGCAGGCCGTAGAAGTGCAGCTGGCTGGCCAGCGTGGCCAGGGCCTGTTGCGCCTCGGCCCGCGCCGGATCGCCGGCCTCGCCAGGCTTGGCCAGCGCGATCTGGGCGCGCGCCCGCCAGTACTGCCAGGTCGGGTCGTTGCGCTCGGTGGCGCTCATCGCGTTGATCGCGCGCAGGGCCCATTGCCAGCGCTCGGTGCCATCGCCCTGGCGCAGCGCGGCGCGGGCCAGCCAGCCGAGCGTCTCGTCGCTCCAGTCCGGCTGGTCTTCGATCTTCTTCGGCAGGGTCTTCCACGCGGTGCGGGCGTAGGCCAGCGCGTCGGGCTTGAGGCCGATGGCCGCCTGCTTGGCCACCTGCGCGCGGGCCCAGGCCCCATGCTCGGCGCCCAGGATCTCGGCCCAGCGGTCGTCGAGCAGGCGCGCGGCGGCGTCGACATCGTTCGCGGCCACGCGGGCCACCGCGAGCGTGGCCAGCTCGGTGCGCAGGTGGCCGATCGCATTGGCCTTGACCGCCAGGTAGCGGGCCGGGTTGTCGAAGATGTCGGCGACCGCCTTCGCGGCCGGCTCGCTCAGCAGCGCGGCCGTCTGGCGGGCCAGCTTGACGCGGTTGTGCTCGACGGCGTGGCGCAGCTTGCGCAGCACGTCGTCCTGGCTGAACAGCTTGGCGTCGACCAGCGTCTGGGCCAGCAGCTGGCAACCTTCGTCGGGCTCGCGCTGGGCCATCCAGGCGCGGCGGGCGCTGTCGCGCACGTCCTTGCCGGCGAGGTGGTCGATCAGCTGCGCATAGCAGCTCACCTCGCGGTCGTCGTTCATCTTGAAGCGTGGCAGGTCGCGCGCGAAGGCGTCGAAGTCGCGCCGGTGGCCGAGCTCGAGCAGCCAGTCGTTGCGCAGCCGGTCTTCGACATAACTGCCGGGCCAGCGCACGTAGAAGGCCTCGATGTCTTCGCTGCGGGCCTCGGTCAACCGGCTGGTCAGCTCCCAGTAGTCGACCCAGGGCGCGAGCGGGTGCTTGGCGTCGACCACCTGCGCGCGCAGCGCGGCCAGCCGGGCCTTGTCTTTCTTGACGAAGGCGTCGCGGGCGCTGCGGATCGGGTCGTCGCGGTCTTGGGCAAGTGTGGCGGCAGGCGCGAGCAACGCCGCCGACAAAGCCGCGCCGCAGAGCGCGGGCCCCATGGCGGTGGCTCGGCGCAGCGCGGCGCGCGTGAGAGAGAAAAGGGGCATGCGGTCAATGTACCGCAGCACCCCTGGCACTGATGGGCGCAGGGCGCTGCGGCGCGGCCCGATCAGCGGGCCTGGCGGTAGGCCTCCTCGAAAGCGAGGAAATCCTTTTCCTGCAGCGCATCGGCGACCCAGGCCTGCACGCTGTCGGTGGCCCACACGCGCTCGGCCCAGGCGGCGGCCGCGGGTGGCAACGGCAGGCCATAGGTGCGCGTGCGGCTGACCACCGGTGCGAAGAAGGCGTCGGCCAGGCTGAAGTCGCCGAACAGGAACGGGCCGCCGGACGTGGCCAGCGCGTCTTGCCAGGCCGTGGCCAGGCGGTCCAGGTTGGCGCGCACGGCGGGCTGCTCGGCCAGCACGCGCTGGCCGATGTCGGTCAGCGAGGCTTCGATGTTCATGCCGCAGGCACTGCGCAGCGCGCCGAAGCCGGCGTGCATCTCGGCGCACAGGCTGCGGGCGCGCGCCCGGGCGTGTGGCGCGGGTGGCCACAGCGCATGCTGCGGGAACTTCTCGGCCAGGTACTCGGCGATGGCCAGCGTGTCCCAGACCGCGAAGCCCTCGTCGACCAGCACCGGCACGGTGCCGGCCGGCGACACGCGGGCCAGCGCCTGCTTGAATTGCGAATCGCCGTCGAAGCTGTCGAAGCGCAGCTTGACCTCTTCGAAGGGGATGCCGAACTGGCGCAGCGCCACCCACGGGCGCATGGACCAGGAGGAGTAGTTCTTGTTGCCGATGTAGAGCTGCAGGGGCATGGGGGCTCGATCCGTTGCGAAAAAGGTGGCCCCCGATGCTAGGCGTTATGCCGGCCGAGCGTGATGCCTTCTCGTCATCGCGGTGATGCCGGTGGTGCATCGGTCGCCGCTCCTTCTTCGCCGATCGCCCGGCGTGTGTCGGCGGCATGCTGACGCACGAACTCGAGCAGGGCGGTCAATTCGGGCCGCGGCGGGCGGCCTGCGGCATGCGCGCCGGCATGGTCCAGCGCGACCATGAAGTAGGCAAAGGGCGAGCGCAGCCGCAGGGCCGGGCCGAAGGGCTCGACCAGCTCGCCGCGGGCCAGCGCGTCGTGCACCATCGGCAGCCAGGCCAGCCCGACGCCTTGGCCGGCGACGACGGCCTGGATCTGCTGGTGGTTGAAGTTGACGCTGTACCAGCGCCGCGGCGCCAGCTGCGACAGCCCTTGCGCGCTCAACCACGCCGGCCAGGCCAGGGCCATCGCGCTGGGCGTGTTGTCTTCGACCTCGACCAGCGCGTGCTGCGCCAGGTCGGCCGGCTTGGCCAGCGGGGGCACCTCGCCGCGGGCGATCGCGTCGGCCATGCGGGCGCCGACCACGGGCGTCAACACCTCGCCGAACATGCGCTCGGCGCCGGCCGGCGCGCGCTCGGGCCGGCAGTGGCGCAGCAGCAGGTCGAGCTCGGGGTCGTCGGTGTCGGCCAGGCGGTCGGTGGCCGACAGGCGGATGTCGATGCCCGGGTGGCGGCGCTCGAAGTCGGTCAGGCGCGGCATCAGCCACAGCGTTGCGAACGACGGAAAGGTCGACAGGCTGATCTGCGCGCGGCCCTGGGCGATGCGGATCTGGCGCACGGTGCCGTCGAGCCGCACGAGCATCGGCTCGACCGCCCGCAACAGGCTCTGGCCGGCGTGCGTCAGCTCGACCCGGCGCGTGCCGCGGCTGAACAGCATGCTGCCCAGCTCTTCTTCCAGGCTCTTGATCTGGCGGCTGATCGCGGGCTGGGTCAGGTGCAGGTCTTCGGCCGCGGCGCTGAAACTGAGCCGCCGGGCCACGGCTTCGAAGCTGCGCAGGAAGTCCAGCGACAGGGGCCGGGCGCTTGGTTTATTCATGACGTAATCTGATCAATCGACGCCGTCGAAAGCATTGGTGCTAACCCCGACTCCCGCGCATGATGCAGTCCATCGGGAAAACGTTCCCGACCGACCGGAGATTGATGATGAGCACGCATTCCTTCGCTTCCTTGGCCTTGCCCCAGCTGGAACAGCCCAGCAGCCTGGCGCTGCCGCAGGCGCGGCGTTGGGTGGCAAGCGATGCGGGTTGGGTCACCGTGCAGGCCGGCCGCGCCTGGCTGACGCGTGACGGCGACTTCGACGACCACGTGCTGACCACCGGCGAACGGCTGTGGCTGCGCCGCGGCGACGTGCTGACCGCCGAAGCCTGGCAGCCCGGCGAGCCGGCGTGGTTGGTCTGGCGGCCCGAGCCGGCTCAGGCCTTCTTGGCCAGCTTGACGGCCTTGGCGGCCGGCGGTTTGGCCCGCGGCGCGCGCGGCTTGGCCGAGGGTTTGCTGGCCCTGGCGCGCAACGCCGAAGCCAGCGCCTGCCGCGCCCAGGGCAGCATTTGCGCCGGCGAATCCATGGCCTCGGCCGGCGCGCTCCAGTAACTCATCGCCACTTTCTTGCCGTCGGCCGTCTGGAACTCGAACGGCCGACAGCCGGCGGCTTCGAAGGCGCGGCGGCTCTCGTCGTCGGTCTTCAGGAACAGGTCGTCGCCGACGATGATGGCGATGAAGACCTCGTCGACATAGAGGCCGTGGCCGCCGAACATGCGCTTGACGCGCACCGGGCCGAGTGCGCCGAGCAGCTCACTGCACCAGCGCACGGTTTCCTGGGTCTGGGTGCTGACGGGCATGGCGGGGAGTTTAGAGGCGGGGTTGCATGATCCACTGTCACGGTAGTGGCGCAGGGCGATGGCGGCCCCCCCCCGCTCTGCGGCCCGCTCGCGGGCGACTGTTTGCGGTGAGCCACGGGCTGCCCATCAACACCGTGGTGCCCGATATCCGTTGGGGCGACCGCGAATGAGGCCCGCTGAGCGGGGGCACCACCATCACCCTGTGGAACTGACCGCGGCATGGCACGCCGTGCACAGGCACCCGGCCCTCGCGCCGACCTTCGCAGTCCCGGCCCAGCCTTCGATGTTCAAAGTCCAGCACGGACATGAAAAAAGGGGTCACCCGTGAAGGTGACCCCAACATCTCTGGAGCGCGCCTGGTGCCACGTCCCCACGCGGCGGCGCGCCCGAGACCTCTGAAAATCTGTCGCGCTGATGCGATGGATCGTCGCTCAGAAGTTGTGCTTGATGCCCACGTCGTAACCGGTGGTTTTCAGGTTGTCGGGGACGTTGTCGCGGCCTTCGTGCGTGACGTCAGCATAGACCGTTGTGCGCTTGGACAGGGCGTAGTGATAACCCAGGCTGAACTGGCGATCGCGGATCACGTCGGTGGTCGAGTTCTTCAGCTCGCCCCAGCTGGCGCGCAGCTCGCCCTGGCCGATCGGCGCGGTGGCCGACACCAGGTACGAGCGGGCCTTCTGGTCGCTGCCGTCGCGGCCGGTGCCGAAGAAGGCGCCCACCTTGACGAAGCCGAAGTTGTAGCTGCCGTTGACCGTGGCCCAGTAGTCGTCTTCATCGGCCGGGTTCTCGTAGCCCACGCCCAGCACGATCGGGCCACTGGCCCAGGCGCCGCCCAGGCTGTACGGGCGCTTCTCGCCAACGCCGCTGGCCGGCGTGTTGCCATCGGCCTCGGCGACCTGCGCGCCGAAGGTGAAGCCGTTGGCGCTGAAGCGGTAGTTCACGCTGTTGCTGTAGCGGTTCGTGCCGATGCGGCCGTTGACGATCGTGCTGTTCGACGCCACGGTGTCGGTGCCCCACGGGTCGGCGACGAGCTGGCTCAGCGCGTAGGCCGGGTTGTCTTCGCGGCCCAGCGACACGCGGCCAAAGCCGCCTTCGAGGCCGACGATCGCCTTGCCGTCCCAGAAGGCGGCCTTGGTCTGGGTGCCGTCGTCGGCGTTGAAGCGGTGCTCGATCTGGAACACGGCCTTCAGGCCGTCACCCAGCTCTTCGGTGCCGCGAAAACCCAGGCGGCTGCCGGAGCCGTTGCGGACTTCGTTGTTCTTGACGGCGTCGGCCTGCTGGGCGACCGAGAGGTCGACCCGGCCATAGACGGTGACGGACGATTGGGCGAAGGCACTGCCGCTGAACGCAGCGGCCAGGGCCAGGGCGAGGGGGGCCAGGGAACGGGTGGTCATGGGTCGGTGTTGTCTTCAGAAGGGACGCAGTGGTCCGGGAAAACCCGACTCTAAGGACCGAGTGGTGTGGCACCAAGACGCCCACGGCGAATAGTCCATTGCAGAAACAGCAATAACGATTCATTCGATCGACATGCCCTTGCAGATTCGTTCTGAATCAAGGCATTGCCGTGCGCATGCCCGTGGCCCAAGCGGGCCGGGCGCCGGCACAATCGTCATCCCTGTCTCGCACCCGCCACGGACCATGACGCTGCCGTTCAAGCTGAACCTGGAGCCCTCGCGCGACAAGGCCGTGCTCCGCAAGCAGTTGCAGGCCGAGCGCATGGCCTTGCTCGACCGCCACCAGCGGGCCGCCCACCTGCAAGAGGTGCTGCAGGTCTGGTTGATCGGCCGGCCGGAAAAGACGATCGGCGCGTACTGGCCGATCAAGGGCGAGTTCGACGCGCTGCCGGCGCTGTACCGCTGGAGCGAGGGCCACGACGAGCGCCGCATCGGCTTGCCGGTGATCGACCGCGAGACCAAGCAGCTGCGGTTCCACGTCTGGTACCCGGGCTGCCCGATGGAAGACGACGCCTACGGCATCCCGAAGCCGAAGAACACGGAAGAGTTCCACCCCGAGCTGCTGTTGGTGCCCTGCGTCGGCTACGGGCCGGGCGGCGTGCGCCTGGGCTACGGTGGCGGCTTCTACGACCGCACGCTGGCGGCGATCACGCCCAAGCCGGCGACCGCCGGCCTGGGCTATGCGCATGGCTATGTGCCGTGGCTCGAAGGCGAGCCGCACGATGTGCCGCTGGATGCGCTGCTGACGGAAGAAGGCGTCTTCTGGCAGCGCACCTGGCCGGGCCAGGTGATCTGAACCGAACCCCGGGGCTGCCCGGCGCAGCCCCCAGGCCAGGGCTTAGAAACGCTTGCCGAAGCCGATGCTGGCCAACCAGGGGTTGACCTTGAAGTCACCGGCCTTGACGCCGAACGACGACACCTCGGTGCCGATCTGCACCTTCTTCACATCCACGTTCAGCAGCCAGCCACCGCCCAGCGGGAAGTCGGCGCCGACCTGCGCGGCCAGGCCGAAACTGTCCCTCTTGAGCGTCGGTTGCAGCGCGGCTTCGACGGCCGGATCCCAGCTCACGTCCGAGATGTGCGTGTAGTTCAGACCCAGACCGACGTACGGGCGCCAGACGCTCAGGCCGGTGAAGTGGTACTGCGCGGTCAGCGTCGGCGGCAAATGCTTGAAGCTGCCGATCTTGGCGCCGGCGGACTTCACGTCGTGCTGTTGCGGGTAGGTCAGGATCAGCTCCATCGCCCAGTTGGGCGACAGGAAGTAGCTGATGTCGACTTCGGGGATGACCTTGTCGTTGATCGACAAGTCGAGGCCGGTCGAATCGTCGTTGGCCGAGGTCAGGCTGACGGCGCGGGCTCGGACGATCCAGTCGCCCTGGTCTTGCGCATGGGCAGCGAGCGGGGCCAGGGTGGCCGCAACGGCCAATGCGATGAGGTGACACTTCATGGGGACACTCCTTCTTGGTTGCAATGCTCATGACCCGTAGGCCATGGCTGCATTGCATCGGGAATGCCCTCTTGTCAAATTGCTGCACTGCAACAGCTACCGGGCAAAGCCCCTTGTTGCAATGCAGTATTGACCTGTATCAACCAGCCTCGCCGGCGCGCGACGCGCCGGCGCCACAACCCGGCCTCAGACGCCCAGGCGCTTGCAAACCTCGAGCGTCAGCGCGCTCTGGTTCAGCGTGTAGAAGTGGATGCCCGGCGCGCCGCCTTCGATCAGCCGCTCGCACAGCCGGGTGACGATGTCCAGCCCGAACGCGCGGATCGAGGCCGCGTCGTCGAGGAAACCTTCCATCTTCAAAGCCGCCCAGCGCGGGATCTCGATGCCGTCGCGCGCCGCGAACTGGGCGATGCGCGCGTAGTTGTGGATCGGCATGATGCCCGGCACGATCGGCACGGTGATGCCCATCGCGCGCACCTCGTCGACGAAGTGGAAATACGCGTCGGGGTTGAAGAAGAACTGCGTGATCGCCGAGTTGGCACCGGCGCGCACCTTGTCGGCGAAGAACTGCAGGTCACGCTTGGCATAACGCTGCTGTGGGTGGTATTCGGGGTAGGCCGCGACCTCGATGTGCCAGTCGCTGCCCTGCGTCTCGCGGATGAACGCGATCAGCTCGCTGGCGTAGCGGAACTCACCCGCCGTCGCGGTGCCGCTGGGTAGGTCGCCGCGCAGCGCGACCAGGCGGCGGATGCCCTGGGCGCGGTAGGTGGCCAGGATCTCGGCGATGTTGGCGCGGGTCGAGCCGACGCAGCTCAGGTGCGGCGCGGCTTCGTGGCCGAGTGCGGCGATGTCGCGCACGGTCGACAAGGTCTTCTCGCGCGTCGAGCCGCCGGCGCCGTAGGTGACGCTGAAGAACTCGGGGTCGACGACCGCCAGGTCCTGCACCACGGTCTTCAGCTTCTCGCTGCCGACGGGGGTGTTGGGCGGGAAGAACTCGAAGCTGATCGGCACGCGCTTCGAGACGGGGCGGGAGGTGGTGTCGGTCATGGTCAGGTCGGTTCGGGGGTGGAGGCCGCCAAGCGCGCCTCGATGAAGAACTCGCGGTTGCCGTCGCCGCCGGTGGTGGGGCTGTCGCGCCAGGCCACCACGTCCAGGCCGATGCGGCCGCAGGCCTTGCGCAGCTTGGCTTCGACATGGCCGTAGGCGGCGGGGCTCTTCACCAGGCCGTTCTTGCCGATGTCCACCGGCTGCAGCTCGAACTGCGGCTTGACCAGCATCAGCAGCGTGCCGCCGGGCGCCAGCAAGGCCACCAGCGCCGGCAGCACCAGCGTCAGCGAGATGAACGACAGGTCGCCGGTGATCAGGTCGAAGCCGCCGGGCGGCATGGCCTCGCCGAGCTGCTCGCGGGTCAGCGAGCGCGCGTTGACGCCCTCCAGCGCGGTGACGCGCTGATCGGCCGCCAGGCGCGGGTGCAACTGGCCCCGGCCCACGTCCACGCCGACGACACGCGCCGCACCGGCCGCGAGCAGCACATCGGTGAAGCCGCCGGTGCTCTGGCCGACATCGAGCGCGACAGCGCCTTGCACGGTCAGGCCGGCGTCGCGCAGCACCCCCTCCAGCTTCAGGCCACCGCGCGAGGCCCAGCGCAGCTCGGCATCGTCGGTGACCTCGATCTCGCAGCCTTCGGGCAGCTCGTCGCCGGCCTTCTTCGGCACCTTCCAGCCGTTGGGGCCGAGCCAGCGCACGGCGCCGCGTTCGATCAGCCGCTGGGCGGCCGACCGGCTGGGCGCGAGGCCCTGGGCAACGAGCAGTTGGTCGGCACGCATCGGCTTAGTAGCGGTAGGTGTCGGGCTTGTACGGGCCGTTCTTGTTCACGCCGATGTACGCGGCCTGCTCTTCGCTCAGCTCGGTCAGCCTGGCGTTGAGCTTCTTCAGCTGCAGGCGCGCGACCTTTTCGTCCAGGTGCTTGGGCAGCACGTAGACCTTGCCGACCTCATAGGCCTCGGGCTTGGTGAACAGCTCGATCTGGGCGATGGTCTGGTTCGCGAACGAGCTGCTCATCACGTAGCTCGGGTGGCCGGTGCCGCAACCCAGGTTCACCAGGCGGCCCTTGGCCAGCATGATGATGCGCTTGCCGTCCGGGAAGATCACGTGGTCGACCTGCGGCTTGATCTCTTCCCACTGGTACTTGTCGAGCGACGCGATGTCGATCTCGTTGTCGAAGTGGCCGATGTTGCAGACGATCGCCTGGTCCTTCATCTTGACCATGTGGTCGTGCGTGATCACGTTCTTGTTGCCGGTCGCGGTGACGAAGATGTCGGCCTGCGAGCAGGCCTCGTCCATCGTCACGACGCGGTAGCCTTCCATCGCGGCCTGCAGCGCGTTGATCGGGTCGATCTCGGTCACCCAGACTTGCGCCGACAGCGCGCGCAGCGCCTGGGCCGAGCCCTTGCCCACGTCGCCATAGCCGGCGACCACGGCGACCTTGCCGGCGATCATCACGTCGGTTGCGCGCTTGATGCCGTCGACCAGGCTTTCGCGGCAACCGTACAGGTTGTCGAACTTGCTCTTGGTGACCGAGTCGTTGACGTTGATCGCGCGGAACAGCAGCGTGCCCTTGGCGCTCATCTCGTTCAGGCGGTGCACGCCGGTGGTCGTCTCTTCGGTCACGCCGATGATCTGCGCGCTCTTGCGGGTGTACCAGTTCTTGTCGACGGCCAGCTTGGCCTTGATCGCGGCGAACAGCTCACGCTCTTCCTCGCTGCTCGGGTTGGCCAGCAGCGACGCGTCTTTCTCGGCGCGTTGGCCCAGGTGCATCAGCAGCGTCGCGTCGCCGCCATCGTCCAGGATCATGTTCGGGCCTTCGCCCTCGCTGAACGCGGGGCCGAAGTCGAAGATGCGGTGGGTGTAATCCCAGTAGTCTTTCAGCGACTCGCCCTTGTAGGCGAACACCGGCGTGCCGGTGGCCACCAGCGCGGCGGCGGCGTGGTCCTGCGTCGAGTAGATGTTGCACGAGGCCCAGCGCACTTGCGCGCCGAGGGCCTGCAGCGTCTCGACCAGCACGGCGGTCTGGATCGTCATGTGCAGGCTGCCGGTGACGCGCGCACCCTTCAGTGGCTGGCTGGCGGCGAATTCTTCGCGGATCGCCATCAGGCCGGGCATCTCGGTCTCGGCGATCTTGATCTCTTTGCGGCCCCAGTCGGCGAGCTTGATGTCGGCGATCGCGTGGTCGGGGGTGGTTTTCAGAACGGCTGCGTTCATGTCGGGGTCTCCGGTCGGGCAGGAAAGGTCAACCCGCAGCAACGGCAGGTGAACGGAAACCGGTCAGGAGACACAGCCCACCCACGACACCATCGGTGCGGGTGAGCGCCGTTGCAATATTGCAGCCCCAGGGTCGCCGCAAGCAGCGCCCGCCCCCCGAGGGGAGCCAGGCATTCTTGGGGTGGCCCTGCGAATGCCTGTGGGGTTCCGAGCCTGGGGCCTGTGGATGAGGCCTCGCAACGCTCCTCGGAACGAGCGCGAATTCTAGCCCGCGCCAGGGAAGTCGGCCAGGGCCTGCGTGAAGCGTTCCACGTCCGCGTCGTCGTTGTAGGCCTGGGCCGAGAAGCGCCAATACAAGCGCTCGTCGATCGCCAGGATCTGCGCCTCGATCTGCGCCTGCGCCAGCAACCAGCTCTTCAGCGCCATCGCTGCATCAAAGCCGCGACCCAGCGCCGGTGGCAGCGGCAGCGTGACCATGCTGGCGACCATCGCACGCGGGGTGGTCCAGGGCAGGCCCCAGTGCGTGGTCAGTCGCTCGGCGGTGCGCCAGGCCAGCGCATGGTTGTGGGCCCACAGCGCATCGCGGCCGCCGAGGGCCTCGTCGATGAATTGGAAGCCGGCCGGGGCGCACAGGAACGGCGTGGGGTCGCGTGTGCCGACCCAGTCGAACTCGGCCAGCCAGCCGCCGCCGGCACCCCAGCTGATCACCGGTGGGTGCAGGCCGGCGCGGCGCTCGGGGGCGGCCCACAAGATGCCGGCGCTGCGCGGCGAGAACGCCCACTTGTGCAGGTTGGCGGTGTAGTAGTCGACGCCCAGCGACGGGATGTCGACCGGCAACGCGCCCGGTGCATGGGCGCCATCGGCCAGCACCGCCACGCCGCGGGCGCGGCAGGCGGCGGCCATCGCGGCCAGCGGCATCACCAGCGCCGTTTCGGGGCTGACATGGTCCAGCACCGCGAGCCGGGTGCGTGGGGTCAACGCCGCCTGGACGGCGCCCACCAGCTCGGCTTCGCCGCAGACCGGGAAGGGCAGGTGGGCGGTGACGATCTGCGCGCCGGCGCGGGCCGCATGGTGCGCCGCGGCGCGTGTCACGGCGCCATAGGTGCGGTTGGTCACCAGCACCTCGTCGCCGGGCCGCAGGTCGAACGACGCGAGCACCGCATTGGCGCCGGCGGTGGCGTTGTCGACGAAGACGAGGTCGTCGCCCTGCGCGCTCAGCCAGGGCGCGACCGCCATGGCCGCCGCGCGCAGGCGTTGGCGTGGGCCGCCGGGCAGCGCGCGGTCGGGGTGCTCGTCGGGCCGGCCGATCGGTGTCAGCTCGCGCAGCAGGAAGCGCGCCGGCTGGCGCTCGATCTCGTCGCGCAGCGCGGCCTGCGCGGCCAACACCACGAGTGGCGTGGCGCCGACGGTGCCGTGGTTCAGGTAGGTGATTGCCGGGTCCAGCGCCCACAGCGGCAGCAGGCTCCGACCAAAGTGCGGTGGGGTCGACATGGGCTGATTTCAGCACGCGTGGGACACTGCCGCGCATGCTGGATCTCCCCCTCGCCGGTGCCACCGCCTGGTCGGCGGTGCCGCCGCAGCGGCTGGCTGCCGTGGCCGGTGTGCTGACCGACATCGACGACACGCTGACGCGTGACGGCGCGATCGAGCCGGCCGCCCTGGCCGCACTCGCGCGCTTGTCACAGGCCGGCGTCCCGGTGATCGCGATCACCGGCCGCCCGGCCGGCTGGAGCGAACCCTTTGCGCTGGCCTGGCCGGTGGCCGCGATCGTGGCCGAGAACGGCGGGGTGATGCTGTGCCGCGCGGCCGATGGCAGCCTGCGACACGACTTCGCGCAGGCGCCCGCCGAGCGCGCCGCCAACTTCGAACGCCTGCAAGCCTGTGCCACCGCGGTGCTGCGCGAGGTGCCCGGCACCCGCCTGGCGCAAGACAGCGCCGGCCGCCTGACGGACATCGCGGTCGACCACAGTGAGTTCGCGCACCTGGGCCCGGCGCAGATCGACCAGGTGCTGGCCGTGATGCGGGCCCATGGCCTGACGGCGACCGTCAGCTCGATCCATGTCAACGGCTGGATCGGCACGCACAGCAAATGGACCGCGGCCGAGTGGGCCGTGCGCGAGACGCTCGGCCGGGCCTTCGTGGCCGACGAGTGGCTTTACGTTGGCGACTCGACCAACGACCAGCTGATGTTCGAGCGCGTGCCGTTGTCGGTGGGCGTGGCCAACATCGCGCGTTTCTGGCCCGAGTTGTGTGTTAAGCCGGCCTACGTGACAGCGGGCGAGCGGGGCGTCGGGTTTGCCGAGGTCGCCGACGCCCTGCTGGCCGCGCGTTAGCCCGAAACGCCGAGGAACTCGGCCAGGCGCTGCCGTTCTTCGTCCAGCGCGCGGCGGAAGTCGGTGTCGCGCGGCGCGCGGCCGGTGATGTAGCCGCAGTCCAGCTGGAGCCGGTCGCCACTGGCCGCGGCGTTGGCCCAGCCGATCACCTGATCGCGCCACAGCAGCGGCAGCGCGTAGTAGCCCAGCTGGCGTTTGGGCGCCGGCGTGTAGGCCTCGAAGCGGTAGGCCCAGCCCCAGAAATGCTCGAAGCGGCGGCGGTCCCACACCACCGGGTCGAAGGGCGCCAGCAGGTGCACGCGCTCGGGCGCCTGGTGGCGGCGCGAGGCGGGGTTTTCGCCGGCCGGCCAGTACCAGTCGATACCGTCGACCCGGGCATGTACGAGGCGGGCCTTGGCCCGTGCCAGCGCCGCGGCCCGCTCGGTGGCCCACTGCGGCGCGCCGCCGCGCAGGTGGCTGACGAGCTGGCCCAGGCTGGCGGCCGGCAAGGGGGCGTACTTGGCCACGACCAGGTCGATCAGCGCGTCCATCCGGGCCTGCACCTCGGCCTCGTCGAGCGGCGGCTCGTGCGCATCGCGCGCAGCGTAGACCCGCACGCCGCCGTCGCGCCGGGCCACGCGCAGCAGGCCGCGGTAGTGCATGCCGTCGAGCAGTTGGGTGCTGGCGTTCGACGAGCCGCCGAACCAGTTGCGCGTCTTGCCGTGCGCGAAATGCGCGTCGACCTCGCGCGGGTGCACCGCGCCGTGCTCGCGCACGAAGGCCAGCACCTCGTGGGCCTGCTTCCAGCGCGCCGGCGTCCAGGCCTGGCGCGGTGTGCGCGGGTGCATCAGCGCGAGGTGGCGGCGCGGCAGGAAGCCGTAGTTGACGAAGAAGTCTTCCTCGATCGGCAAGCGCGGGTAGCGGCGTTCGAGTTCGCCGGCGGTGTAGCCGGTCACGCGGTGGCGCAGGGTCAGGTCTTGCGCCCGCGCCGGCGCCCGGATCGGGTCGGCCTGCACGAAGCCCAGGCGCTCGATCGCGCGTGGCAGCGTGGTCGGCTTGAACAGGCTGCGGGCAACGGCGTAGCGGCGCAGGTCGTCGAGGGTCGGGGAACGCGGCATGGCGCGATGATGCCGCAGCGCCGCGAGCAGCGAGGTGGCCAGCCGGGCCGACCCAGAAAAAACGCCCGGGCGGTGCCGGGCGTTCTCAGGATGCTGGCGATCGGCGGATCGCCAGGCGGCGGGGGCAGGCCTGGGGGCCCACCCCGAATCCGCTCACTGTTGCGGGTTGGCCTTGCCGCCCTGGGCCTTCAGGGCCGGCGGATCGCACACCGCCTTCACGAAGGCAATGGACGTCGGGCTGATGACGGTCTGGAACGACAGGTCGTCGCGCCATTCGGTCCAGGAGCCGGTACCGTCCTTCTTCTTGAAGACCATCGAGTCGTTGCCGGCACCAGCGGCGTAGTTGCCATAGATGTGGGCGTTCTTGCCGACGATCTGCCAGGCGCCGCCCCAGCCGGAGAAGGTGGTGCCATACCACGTGCCGCCGCTGGTCAGGCAAATCTGCTGAATGCCAGCCACGCTGTACTGGCCCGGACCGATCGCGGCCATCGCGAACATCGGGGCCATCGCGGCGATGGCAATGCAGGTGCGAACAAACTTCATGCTGGACTCCTGAGTTGTTGGATCGAACATCGAGGGTGTCACTGATGAGCATGGGTCCGCGCCGCCAGTGACTGTCGGCAGCTGCCTTTGCTGATGTTCGTCAGCGAAGACCCCATGCGGCGCACTGTAAGAATGTGATTCAGGATGTCACATCCCTAGCAGAAGGGGGCTGGATGTCCCACTTATGGGGGGATGTGGAACCGGTTCGGATCCACCCGTGCGGCGGGCCCGTCGGCGGTCTGCACGGCGACAATCGCCGCTTGCATCACTTCTGTCGGCAAATGGGCCGCCGCACGCCATGAAACCTTTGGGAACACCTCTTTCGACCGCCGCTTTGCGCGTGATGCTGCTGGGCGCCGGTGAGCTGGGCAAAGAGGTCTTGATCGCCTTGCAGCGCCTGGGCGTCGACACCACGGCCGTCGACCGCTACGACCACGCGCCGGGCCAGCAGGTGGCCCACCACGCCCGCACGATCGCGATGAGCGACCCCGCCGCCTTGCGGGCGCTGATCGAGGCCGAGCGGCCCGACCTGGTGGTGCCCGAGATCGAGGCCATTGCCACGCCGGTGCTCGAAGCGCTCGAGGCCGAAGGCGTGGTGCGCGTGATCCCGACCGCCCGCGCGGCGCGGCTGACGATGGACCGCGAAGGCATCCGCCGCCTCGCCGCCGAGACGCTGGGGCTGCCGACCAGCCCCTACCGCTTCTGCGATTCGCTGGCCGAGTTGCAGGCCGCGATCGATGCGGGCATCGGCTACCCCTGCATCGTCAAGCCGGTGATGAGCAGCTCGGGCAAGGGCCAGAGCAAGCTCGATGGCCCGGCCGATGTGCAAAAGGCCTGGGACTACGCGATGGCCGGTGGCCGCGTCAGCCATGGCCGCGTGATCGTCGAAGGCTTCATCGACTTCGACTACGAGATCACCTTGCTGACGGTGCGCGCCGTCGGTGAAGGCGGCCAGGTGCAGACCCAGTTCTGCGCGCCGATCGGCCATGTGCAGGTCAGCGGCGACTATGTCGAAAGCTGGCAGCCGCAACCGATGTCGGCGCAGGCGCTGGCGCGCGCGCAGCAGATCGCCGCCGCCGTCACCGACAACCTGGGCGGGCAGGGGCTGTTCGGCGTCGAGCTGTTCGTCAAGGGCGACGAGGTCTGGTTCAGCGAGGTCAGCCCGCGCCCGCACGACACCGGCATGGTGACGATGGCCACGCAGTGGCAAAACGAGTTCGAGCTGCACGCCCGCGCGATCCTCGGGCTGCCGGTCGACACACGGTTGAAGAGCCCGGGTGCGAGCGCGGTGATCTACGGCGGCGTCGACGCCCAGGCGGTCGTGTTTGACGGCGTGGCCGAGGCGCTGGCCGTGCCGAACTCGGACCTGCGCCTGTTCGGCAAACCCGAGAGCTTCGTCAAGCGCCGCATGGGCGTGGCGCTGGTGCACGACGAGGATGTCGACGTGGCGCGCCGGCAGGCGAAGCTGGTGGCGAGCAAGGTCAAGCCGCGCGCGGCGTGAACCTGCGGGCATGAAAAAGGGCGCCCGAGGGCGCCCTTGAAGACATTGATCAGCGGCTTTGCCGTGCATTCGTTTGGCTTCGGCCGGGGCCTGTTGGCCCCTTAACTTCGCGAAGCGAAGTTAGCCTGCGCCGAAGAACCGACAAGCGGCGCTTCGCGCCGGGGCCGCTTCAGCGGCCCGCGGCTGCGCGGAGCGCAGCCACCTTGTCAGTTCTTTCCCAGGTGAACTCGGGCTCCTCGCGGCCGAAGTGGCCGTAGGCGGCGGTCTTCGAGTAGATCGGGCGCAGCAGGTCCAGCATCTGGATGATGCCCTTCGGGCGCAGGTCGAAGTGCTCGTTGACCAGCGCGGCGATCTTCTCGTCCGAGATCACGCCGGTGCCTTCGGTGTAGACCGTGACGTTCATCGGGCGGGCCACGCCGATCGCGTAGGCGACCTGGATCTGGCACTGCTTGGCCAGGCCGGCGGCGACGATGTTCTTGGCCACATAGCGGGCGGCGTAGGCGGCCGAGCGGTCGACCTTGGTCGGGTCCTTGCCCGAGAAGGCGCCACCGCCGTGCGGGCAGGCGCCGCCGTAGGTGTCGACGATGATCTTGCGGCCGGTCAGGCCGCAGTCGCCCTGCGGGCCACCGACCACGAAGCGGCCGGTCGGGTTGACCAGGTACTTGGTGTCCTTCAGCCACTCTTTCGGCAGCACCGGCTTGATGATCTCCTCGATCACGGCCTCGTAGAACTCGGGCTTCATCTTGTCGCCCAGGCTCATCTCGGGCGCGTGCTGGCTCGACAGCACCACGGTGTCGATCGAGTGCGGCTTGCCGTCGACGTAGCGCATCGTCACCTGGCTCTTCGCGTCAGGCCGCAGGAACGGCAGGCGGCCGTCCTTGCGCAACTGGGCCTGGCGCTCGACCAGGCGGTGCGCGTAGTAGATCGGCGCGGGCATCAGCTCGGGCGTTTCGTCGCAGGCGTAGCCGAACATCAGGCCCTGGTCGCCGGCGCCGATGTTCAGGTAGTCGTCGCTGGCGCGGTCCACGCCCTGGGCGATGTCGTTCGACTGCTTGTCGTAGGCCACCAGCACCGCGCAACCCTTGTGGTCGATGCCGTACTCGGTGTTGTCGTAGCCGATGCGCCTGATCGTGTCGCGGGCGACCTGGATGTAGTCGACGTTGGCCTGGGTCGTGATTTCGCCGGCCAGCACCACCAGGCCGGTGTTGCACAGGGTTTCAGCGGCCACGCGGCTGAGCGGGTCCTGCGCGAAGATCGCGTCCAGGATCGCGTCGGAGATCTGGTCTGCGACCTTGTCGGGATGGCCTTCCGAGACCGACTCGGAGGTGAAGAGATAATCGTTCGCCACGTTGCGTTGCTTTCAGGTTGCGGGTTCGAGACTGGGCCGATTGGCTTGGCGTCGTCCCACTTGGCAACCTGGCAAGGGCGGCGAACGCTTTAGCGGTATTTGGCGGGCCGTTCCGAAGAATGACCCGGCGGGCTGCACGAAATGCGCCTGCGTCGCCCCGCAAGTTGTCCTCTTAACTCGGCGACAGGCCGCGATTATAAAAGACGCCGACTTTCACCATGACGCTGATATTGCGCTGGCTGTCACGCTGGCCGCTGGCCTGGTTGCATGCGCTGGGCGCGATGCTGGGCTGGGCCACCTGGGCGCTGTCGCCGAGCTACCGCCGCCGCCTGAAGGCGAACGCCGCACTGGCGGGCCTGAGCGCTGCGCAGCGTCGCCAATCGATCGCCGAGGCCGGCCGCCTGGTGGCCGAGGTGCCCTGGCTGTGGTTCATGCCGCCAGACGAGCGGCTGGGCGAGCGGGTGCGCTGGCAGGGCGGGGGGCTGATCGACGACGCGCTGGCCGCCGGCCGCGGCGTGCTGTTGCTGACGCCGCACCTGGGCAGCTTCGAGGTCGCCGCCCGGGCGGCGGCCGAGCGGTACGCCAAGCCGATCACCGTGCTGTATCGGCCGGCGCGCAAGGCCTTGTTGCGCAAGCTGGAGGAAACGGCCCGCGCCCGCCCCAACATGGCCACCGCGCCGGCGTCGCTGTCGGGTGTGCGACTGCTGCTGCGCGCCCTGAAGCGCGGCGAGATGGTCGGGCTGCTGCCAGACCAGGTGCCGCCGCTGGGCCAGGGCGTCTGGGCGCCGTTTTTCGGCCGGCCGGCCTACACGATGACGCTGGCGGCCCGGCTGGCGCAGCAGACCGGCGCGGCGGTCTTGCTGGCCTGGTGCGAGCGGCTGCCGGGCGGTGCCGGCTACACGATCCACCTGGCGCCGCTCGATGAGCCGCTGCCGGCCAACGCCGAGGACGACGTCGAGTCGGCCCGGGTCATCAACGCCTCGATGGAGCGGGTCATCCGCGCGCTGCCGACGCAGTACCTGTGGGGCTACAACCGCTACAAATCACCCCGTCGGCTGAAGCCCGACGCGGGCGGCTGACGAACGGAGAACATCGATGGCATGGTGGGGGCGCGTGGGTGCGCGGGCATTGCTGGGGCTGTTGTGGCTGATCCATTGGCTGCCGATGGGGGCGCAGGCGGCGCTCGGCCGCGGGCTGGGCGCGCTGCTGCACACGTTCGCGCGCCGGCGCCGGCGCATCGCGCTGCGCAACCTGGCGCTGTGTTTCCCGACCTGGTCGCCGGACAAGCGCGCCGCGCTGGTGCGTGAGCATTTCGGCTGGCTCGGCCGCAGCCTGATCGAGCGTGGGCTGATCTGGTATGCGCCGGCCAAGCGGCTGAAGCGCCTGATCCATGTCGAGGGCCAGGTCGATTTCGCCGACAACCACGCCGGGCCGGTGATGTGGCTGGTGCCGCACTTCATGGCGCTGGATGTCGCCGGCATGGCGACCCAGCTGTTCCAGCAGCGCCGGGTGGCGTCGATCTACCAGCGCCAGAGCAACGAGGTGTTCGACGCTCGCATGCGCGACGGCCGGTTGCGTTTCGGCCGGGCCGAAATCTTCTCGCGCCACGAAAAGGCCTTGCCGCTGGTGCGGGCGATCAAGCGCGGCGCCGTCTTCTTCAACCTGCCGGACATGGACTTCGGCGCCCGCGACGCCGCCTTCGTGCCCTTCTTCGGCGTGCCGGCCGCCACGCTTCTGGCTCCGGCGCGCATGGCCGCCAGCCTGGGCATGACGGTGCAGCCGGTGATCGCCGAGATGCTGCCGGGTGGCCAGGGCTACCGCGTGCGCTTCCTGCCGCCGTGGACCAACTTCCCCGGCAAGGAAGACGAGGTGACCGCGACCCGGCGCATCAACGCCTTCATCGAGAGCGAGATCGCCCAGCTGCCAGCGCAGTACCTGTGGGTGCACCGCCGCTTCAAGACCCGCCCGCCGGGCGAGGCCAAGCTGTACTGAGCGCCCCCAGACCTGTCGTGTCGCGCGGGGACCTCGGGAGCGGCCCTCGGCTTCGTTAAGACACCGCCCGCCGCCGCCCGGCTCACAGTGCGTGCTCGGCGCCGAGCGCTGCATCGATGACGCGCAGCGCCTCAGCGATGTTCACCGGCTTGGTCAGGTAGGCGGTCGCGCCGGCTTCGAGGGCGGCGTCCTGCTGGCGGCGGGTGGCATCGGCCGACACGACGATCACCGGCGTGCCGCCCAGCACCGGCTGGCGCCGCAGCCAGCGCAGCAGCTCCAGGCCGTTGCCGTCGGGCAGGTGCATGTCGACCAGCACCAGCTGCGGGCGCAGCTGCTCGATCAGCGCCTGGCCTTGCCGCATCGAGTCGCACAGCTGCAGGCGGCAGTCGGGCCGCAGCGCGAACAGGTCGCGCATCAGCGCGGCGTTCATCGCGTTGTCTTCGACATAGACCACCTGGCCCTGCGCGCCGGCGGCCTGCGGCGCCCGGGCCGGTGCGGCGGTGTCCTCGGCCGGCCCGCCTGCGCCCGGGGCGGCCGGCAGCAGCACGCTGAAACAGCTGCCCTCGCCGGGCCGGCTCTGCACCTCGATCCGGCCGCCCATCAGGTCCACCAGGCGCTTGCTGATCACCAGGCCGATGCCGGTGCCGGCGATGCCCGACGACTCCAGCCCGAGCCGGTCGAACGGCGAGAACAGCCGGGCCTGCTGGGCCTCGGCCATGCCGCGGCCGCTGTCCTGCACCTGCACGCCGGCCATGCCATCGGTGGCGACCAGCATCAAGTGGACGTCGCCGCCCGGGCGGTTGTACTTGATCGCATTGCTCAGCAGGTTCAGCAGCACCTGGGTCAGCCGCGTCGGGTCGGCCAACACCATCTGCGCGTGGTCACCGGGCGGGGCATGCAGCTGCACCTGCATCTCGCTGGCCTGCGGGGCCACCAGCCGCAACGCCTGGGCGATCGAGGCTCGCAGGTCCACCGCGCTGGTGGCCAGCGTCACCTGGCCGGCCTCGATGCGCGACAGGTCCAGCACATCGTCGATCAGCTTGAGCAAGTGCCAGCCGGCGGTCTCGATGCGCAGCGCGCGCTCGCGCTGGGTTGGCGTCAGCGCGTCCGGCCCCTGCAGCCCCATCAGCTGCGCAAAGCCGAGGATCGCGTTCAGCGGCGTGCGCAGTTCGTGGCTGACGCGGGACAGGAACTCCGACTTGGTCCGGCTGGCCGCCTCGGCCCGCTCGCGCGCCAGTTCCAGCTCGGCGGCCCGCTGGCGCTGGGTCTGGTCGGCGGCGATGTAGAGAAAGCCGGTCAGCACGCCATCGGTGTCGCGCACCGCGGTCACCGCCAACGACACCAGCAGCCGCGAGCCGTCGCGCCGCACATAGGTCCAGTCGCGCACCTCGTAGCCGGTCAGGCGCGCCATCGCGACGAACACCTCGTCGCCGGCCACCTCGCGGCCCAGCTGGGCGCGCAGCTCGGCGGCGCGCGCCTGCACCTCGTGCGGGTCGTGAAAGCGCGCCAGCGCCGCCTGGCCGAGCACAGCCTCGGCGGGCCAGCCCAGCATCTTGGCCGCGCCTCGGTTGAACAGCCGCAGCACACCCTGGGTGTCGGTGGCGATGAAGGCCACCTCGGTGGCGGCGTCCAGCACCGCCTGCAGGTCGCGCCGCGCGTCGTGGGCGCGCTGCTCCTGCTCCTGCAGCCGGTCCAGCAGCGCGCGCAGCCGCTCCCACAGCGCGTGGGCTTCCTGGCTGCCGAAATCCAGCTCGGGGTCGGGTGATTCACCGTCGACCATGGCCTGCGCGGCGCTGGCCAGCCGCCGGTAGCGCTCGGACACCCGCCGCGCCAGGCGCAGCGCCGCCAGCACTGCCAGCCCCAGCGCAGCGGCGACCGACACGCCCGCTACCGCGCCGATGCGCCACAGCGGCGCGAGCAGGCGCGAGCGCGGCTGCGCCACCACCACCAGCCAGCCCGCCGGCTGTGCCGGCGCCGCGTCGGCCAGCCAGCGTTCGCCGGCCAGTTCGATCTCGCCGCGGGCCGGGCCCGGGCCTTCGAGCGCGTGGCGCACCAGCGGCAGGTCGCGCAGGTTCTCTTGCCAGTTGGCCAAGTGGGGGTCGGGGTGCACGATCACGTGGCCCTTCGCATCGAGCACGATCACCGCCGCGTCCTGCAGGCCGGCGAACTGCCGCAGCTCTTGCGCCAGGCCCGACAGCGACATGTCGGCCGCCAGCATCCGCTCGCCGGCCGGCACCGCCAGCGCCGCGGTCACCCGGCCGCAGAACGGCGACAGAAAGGTGTCCGACCAGACCGGGCCGGCGCGTGCGCGGGCTGCGGCGAAGAACGGCCGCGCGGAAAAGTCCAGCCCCTGCACGTCGGCGGCGTGCACGCCGGTGCTGGCGCTCAGGCCCGCCGCCTGGGTGATGCCCTGCGCGTCGGTCAGGTACACCGCTTCGAACGCCGGCGTGGCCTGCAGCGTGTCTTGCAGCACCTGGCGCTGAAACGGCAACGCCGCCTCGGGCGACGCCAGCAGCCGCGCGGCCAGCTGCAGCGAACGCTGCGGCACCGCCAGCACCGCCTCGAGCTGCCCGCGCATCGCGGTGGAGATGCGCTCGTTGTCGCGCTCGACCTCCTGCAGCGCCTCGGGCACCGCGAGCGCACCCCACAACAGCGTGGCCGACAGCAGCGGCAGCGCCGCCACCAGCGCGAACTGCCACGCGAAGACCCGGCGCAGGGCCAGCCGCTGCGTCATGGGCGCAGCGCGACAAAGCGGCCGTCGTGCACCCGGGCCACATGCAGCGGGCGGGCCGCGTCGCCAAAGCCGTCCAGCACGATGTCGCCGTACAGGCCGGACCAGTGCTTGCCCGGCTCGGACAGCACCTGGCCGAGGCTGCGGCCCGGCGCGCGTTGCGCCAGCGCCGCCACGCCGACCGTCACCGCCTCGTACGACTGGACCGCCGGCGTGCCGGGGTCGTCGCCGAAACGCTCGCGGTAGCGTTGGCGAAACAGCCGGTAGGCCGGGGCCGAACTCTCCAGGTCCAGCGCCTGCAAGGCCAGGCAGCCTTCGACCGCGTGGGCGCCCAGCTGCAGCAGCCGCGTGTTGGCCGCCCAGGGGGTGACGGCCAGGCCGATGCCGGGTTGCAGGCGGCGCAGCTGCTGCGCCGCCAGCGCCGAGTCGCCCACCCCCGCCACCAGCAGCACGGCCTGCGGCCTGCCCGCCAGCAGCGCGCTGGCCAGTGCGGTGAAGTCGTTGCTGCTGCTGTCGAAACCCAGCTCGGCCGAGATCGTGCCGCCGGCGTGGCGTAGCCGCTCGCCGAACGCCTGGGCAAAGCTCTCGACGTAGGCGCGGTTGCGGCGGTCCATCAGCACCGCCACGCGTTGCTGGCCCTGCGCCAGCATCAGGTCGGCCAGTTGACGCGCGCCGATGGCTGCGCCCGCCGCGACGCGAAAGAAGGGGTCTGCCCGGCCGCTCAGCTCGTCGCTGGTGGCCGTGGGGCTGATCAGCACCAGCCGGGCCTGTTCGGCCACCGGCAACACCGCCACCGCGACCGAGCTGGTCATCGGGCCGACGACGAACGCCACCTGCTGCGCCGCCAGCGCCCTCAGCGCGGCGCGGGCCTTGTCGTCGTCTTGCTGGTCGTCCTCGACCCGCAGTTCGTAGTGCGCGTCACCCTGGGCGTTGAGCGTTTCCACCGCCAGCAGCGCGCCGTTGCGGCCGTTGACGCCGAGCTCGGCCACGCTGCCGGACAGGCCGCCGAGGAAGCCGATGCGCACGGTCTCGGCCGGGCGCTGGCAAGCGGCCAGTCCGAGCGCCGCCAAGCCTGCCAGCAGCAACGGCCGGCGATGGATGCGGGGTGTCATCTTGCGTCCGCCGAGGGGTCGCCGTTGGGCAACCGGGGGGGACCGGGGCCATCGGGTGTCGATAGGGCTTCGTGTCATGCCAGCGCCGAACAGGCCTGGCCGCTCGGGCAAGCGGCATACCCAGCCCGCCCCGAGGGGCGGGGCCTGGTTGTCTTGAGCGAAAACAAGAGAAGGCGCCGCCGGACCCGGCAGTACATTGCCGCCGGGCCGGCCGCGATGACAGCGGACGAGGCCAGTGTGCGCTCCGCCGGCCCGGCCGGACACTGTCAGCTCTGACAGGGTACAGGCGCCCCGGATTGCGCGACGATCAGCAATTCACGTATTTCCAGTGGCGCCGCTTGCCTTCGGCCAGCCATTGCAGCGCCTGGGCCAGCCGGCGCTCGCGCGTGGCCGCCTGCTTGGCCTCGGCCAGCCACTCGATGTATTCACGCTGCTGGCTGGGCGGGAAGCCCTCGAAGGTCGCCTGTGCCGCCGGGTGGCGCGCCAGGGCCTCGCGAAAGAAGTCGGGGGCGGCCGCCGGCGGCTTGGGCTCGGCCGAGCGGCGGTTGCGGCGCGGCGGCGCGCCGGCGTCGATCAGCGCGGTGGCCTGGCGCACCATCGCTTTCAGCCGGGCCGCGCTGGGCAGGTCTTTCGGCCCGGTCAGGCGGCCGAACTGGCCCATCGCCTCGCCGGCCTTGCCGGTGGCGGCCACCGCTTCACCCTGCCAGAAGCCGAAGGTCGCGTGGGCCTTGAACGCGGCCATGTTGGCCAGGATGCGGCCACCGTACATGAAATGCGGCATGCCCCACTTGATCGTCTCGCTGATGCCGGGGTGGGCAGCGTGCACGCCGTCGCGCAACTGCCTCAACAGCGGCTGCGCGAATTCGGCCGCGCGCTCGATGTAGGCGTCGATTCGCGGGTCGCGGCTCGCGTCGGCGGTAGTGGCTTCGGGCTTGGCAGCGGCGGTCATGCGGCGATTGTGGGCAGCCCGCCAGACGCCGGGGAGGGGGATCGCCCCAACGCCGATAATCGGCGCATGCATGTCCGCTTCACCAAGATGCACGGCGCAGGCAACGATTTCGTGGTGCTCGACGCCACGCGTGCCCCGCTGGCCTTGAGCACCGCCCAGTTGCGCCACCTGGGCGACCGGCGCTTCGGCGTCGGCGCCGACCAGATCCTCGTCGTCGAGCCGGCAACCCAGCCCGGCGTCGATTTCCGCTACCGCATCTTCAACGGCGCCACCGGGGCCGAGGTCGAGCACTGCGGCAACGGCTCGCGCTGCTTCGTGCGCTACGTGCGCGAACACGGCCTGACCGACCGCGACACGGTCCGTGTCGAGACGATGAACAACCTGCTCGAGCTGCGCCAGCAGCCCGACGGCCGCGTCACGGTGGACATGAACCGGCCGGTGTTCGAACTGGACCGTGTTCCGTTCGACGCCGCGGGCCTGCAGGCGCGCGAGATCAACGCGTTTGCGCTGTGGCCGCTGGACCTGCCGGACGACCGGCGTGCGCGCCGGCCCGGCGCGCGCGAGGTCGAGGTGGCGGTGCTGTCGATGGGCAACCCACATGCGGTGCTGCGGGTGGACAACGTGGCCGAGGCGCCGGTGGGTGAGCTGGGCCCGATGATCGAGGCGCACCCGCGATTCCCGCGCAAGGTCAACGCCGGTTTCATGCAGGTGCAAAGCCGCACCCAGATCGCCCTGCGCGTGTACGAGCGCGACGCCGGCGAGACGCTGGCCTGCGGCACCGGCGCCTGCGCGGCGGTGGTGGCGGGCATCCGGCTCGGTTGGCTGGACCCGCAGGTCGATGTCGACATGCGCGGCGGCAGGCTGACGGTGCAATGGGCCGGCGGCGACGCCCCGGTGCTGATGACCGGTCCGGCCGAAACGGTTTTTGAAGGGGAGATCGAGCTGTGACAGTGACGACAGGTGTGCAAGGGATCACCGAAGAAGACATCGCTGCTTACCTGGCCAACACGCCGGGTTTTTTCGAACGCCAGGCCGAGCTGCTGGCGACGATCCAGCTGGCCAGCCCGCACGGCGGGCGCGCCGTCTCGCTGCAAGAGCGGCAGATGGAGATGCTGCGCGAGCGCATCAAGGGCCTGGAGCGCCGCATCATCGAGATGATCCGCGCCGGCCACGACAATGAGGCGCTGGTCGGCAAGATGCACCGCTGGACCCGCGCGGTGATGCTGGCGCGCAGCACCATCATGCTCGGCCAGGTGCTGATCGAAGAGCTGAAGCACGAGTTCATGATCCCGATGGCTGCGCTGCGGCTGTGGGGCGTGGCCCCGTCGCACACCGGCCTGCCCTGGGCCCAACCGGTCAGCGACGACCTGAAGACCTTCGCCGCCAGCCTGGCTGCGCCCTATTGCGGCCTGAACAGCGGCTTCGAGGCGGCGCACTGGCTGTCGGCCGACGGCACGCCGGCCCAGTCGATCGCGCTGATCCCGCTGCGCCTGGGCGCGGCCAGCAGCGAATGCTTCGGCCTGCTGGTGCTGGGCTCGCCGGACGCACTGCGCTTCCAGAGCGACATGGGCACCGAGTTCCTGCAGCAGGTCGGTGACCTGGCCAGCGCCGCCATGGCGCGAGCCTTGGCAGACTGATGGACCCCCACGCCCCCTTCCGGGGGCTGCCTTGCAGGCCGCACCGAGCCAGAGGCTCGGCCCCTCGGCAGGCACGAACAGTCCACTGGACTGTTCATGTCCGGCCTCGGCCCCCCGAGGGGGCTCGCGCAGCGGACCGGCAAAGCCGGATCCGCGCACGCCGCTTGAAGGCGACGGCTCCTACGGAGCGTCGCGGCTGTCGTGCCAACGCAGCTGCTTGAGCGCTATCTGACGCATCTGCGCACCGAGCGTCGTGTTGCGGCGCGCACGTTGACGCTCTACACCGACGCGCTGACGCGGCTGGTTGCTGGTGCCGAAGAATTGCACATCGAGTTGAACGCGCTGCAGCCGCACCATGTGCGCATGCTGATGGCGCGGGCCCATGCGGCGGGTCTGTCGCCGCGCAGCCTGGCGTTGCAGCTGTCGGCCTGGCGTGGCTTCTACCGCTGGTGGGGGCTGCAGGGCGGCGTCAAGTTGAACCCGGTCGAGGGGGTGCGGGCGCCGAAGGCGGCCAAGCCGCTGCCCAAGGCCTTGCCGGTGGACCAGGCAGTGGCGTTGGCCAACCAATCACCCGAACACACCGACCCGGCACTGGCCGCGCGTGACCATGCCATCGTCGAGCTGTTGTACGGCAGTGGCCTGCGCGTGGGTGAGCTGGTGGGGCTGGACTGCCAGGCCGGCGACGCCGCGGCCGGCTGGGTCGACCTGGCCGATGGCAGCGCGCAGGTGCGTGGCAAGGGCTCTAAGTGGCGCAGCGTGCCCGTCGGCAGCGCTGCGCGCGACACGCTGCAAGCCTGGCTGGCGGTGCGGCCAGCCGTGGCCTCGGCCGGCGAGGCCGCGCTGTTCGTCAGCCAGCGCGGCACGCGGCTGTCGACCAGCCAGGTGCGCACACGCCTGAAGACGCTGGCGCTGCAGGCGGGCTTGCCGACCTCGGTTCACCCGCACATGCTGCGCCACAGCTTTGCGTCGCACCTGCTGCAGTCCAGCGGCGACCTGCGCGCGGTGCAAGAGCTGCTGGGCCACGCCAACATCAGCACGACCCAGGTCTACACGAAGCTGGATTTCCAGCACCTCGCGAAGGTCTACGACGCCGCGCACCCACGCGCCAAGCGGCGCTGACGCCGGCTGGGGCCCACCGGGGACCACAGGGGCCTACTGCGGCGACTTGTCGCTCACGGCGTGGATCAGCGTGATCTTGCTGCCGTCTCCATCGGGGGAGACGTTGACTGTCGTTGATTCATTGGCCTTCGGGTCGCTGATCATCAGCGACATGCCGTTGTCTTCGGCGGCCGAATCGATGACGGTCTTGCCTTCGCCGGCGGTCGACTTCAGCTTGTCGCGGTACCAGGCCGACACCGTCTTCGCGGCATCGTCGGTGCGCAGCTCGATCGAGACCATCTCGCCGCCGCCGTTCTTGATGCGGGTGCCGCTGTTGTCGGCCGGCTTGGCCCCGGGGTAGAACGGGACCTTCATGTCGGCTTCGCTCAGCTTGGCCGAGCCCATTTCCATCTTGAAGGCCTTGCCGTGCTCGTCGGTGCCTTCGGCCGTCATGCCCCCTTTGGACAGATCGACCTTGGTGTTGCCGCCGTCCTTGTTGATCTGCGACTCCATGTATTTCTCGGTCGCCTTCTCGGTCGCCATCTCGGTGACCTTGCCGCAGCCGGCCAGCGTGGCCAGCGCGGCGGCCAGGCCGAGGGTCGTCAGCGTGCGATTCATGGGGATGGTGGTCATCGTGGGGCTCCTCCTGTGTGCCATCGGCGCAAATTGTGACGGTGCACAACGCATGAGCAACACCCGCGGTGCACCTGAAACTAGGGGCAGCGCCGCCGGTGAATCCGCGCGCCGACAATCGCGCCTTTTCATCTGCCTGAGGACGCGATGCACCCCACCGCTACTTCCTGGCGCACCCTGGCCCGCCGGCTGATCGGCGGCGGGCTGTGGTGCCTGTCGGCCTGGCTGGCCATGCCGACAGCGGCGGCCACGGCCGCCGAAGCCCCCGCCGCGGCAGCGCCGGCGGCCAGCGCCGCCGCGCCGCGCTTTCCGGTGCGCGCGGTCGACGACGCCTGGCGCGCCAGCCTGCCGCGCGAGCCCGAAGCCGCCACCCGCGCCTACCTCGATCGCCTGTCGCCCGAGGCCCGCGCGCAGTCGGACGCCTACTTCGAAGGCGGCTACTGGTTGATGCTGTGGAACGCGCTGCTCGGTGTGGCCGTGGCCGCGCTGCTGCTGTGGACCCGGCCGTCGATCGCCGTGCGCGATGCCACCCGCCGCCTGGCGCGTTGGCGCTGGCTGGCCGATGCGCTGTACGGCGGCTGCTACGTCGTCGCCACCTGGGTGTTGACGCTGCCGATGACGGTCTATGAAGGCTTCGTGCGCGAACACGCCTACGGCATGGCGACGCAGGATGCCGCGGCCTGGTTCGCCGAGCGCCTGGTCGAGCTGGCGGTGATGACGCTGGTGATCGGGCTGTCGGTGTCGTTGCTGTACGCGGTGTTGCGCCGCACCGGCGAGCGCTGGTGGATGTGGGCGACCGTGGTGACGGTGTCGCTGTCGGCGCTGGGCGCGCTGGTGGCGCCGGTCTGGATCGACCCGCTGTTCAACACCTACAAGCCGGTCGAAGACGGGCCGATCAAGCGCGCGGTGCTGGCGATGGCCCACGCCAACGGCGTGCCGGCCGACAACGTCTACGAGTTCGATGCGTCGCGCCAGACCACGCGCGTCAGCGCCAACGTCTCGGGGCTGGGCGGCACGGCCGCGGTGCGGCTGAACGACAACCTGCTGCGCCGCGCCAGCGAGAGCGAGATCCGCGCCGTGATGGGGCACGAGATCGGCCACTACGCGATGCACCACGTGACCAAGTCATTGGTGATGTTCGGCGTGGTGTTCCTGGCCGGTTTCGCGTTTGCCGCGTGGGCCATGCGACGGCTGCTGGCCCGTTTTGGTGCACGCTGGCGCCTGCCCAGCGGGCCCGACGGGGTGGCCGATGTCGGCTCGCTGCCGTTGCTGGCGGCGGTCATCGGGGTCTTCATGTTCGTCGCCACGCCGATCACCCACACCATCACCCGCACGATGGAGGCCGAGGCTGACATGTGGTCACTCAATTTGGCGCGCGAGCCGCTTGGCCTGTCTGAAGCGATGCTCAAACTGGCCGAATACCGTAAGACCGAGCCGGGCCCGGTCGAGGAGTTCGTCTTCTTCGACCACCCGAGCGCCCGCAGCCGCATCGAGATGGCGATGCGCTGGCGTGAGCAGCAGCTGCCATGAAGATGCAGCGCCGGCCGCACCTGAACGTGGGGGGTGCACCCCGGCGCAACCTGCCTAGACTCGCCGGCTTGCGTTCAGCCTTCTCCATCCCCTTTCCCGAGCACACCCCATGAGCCTGATGAAGTCTTTCGCGCGCCGCCCGGTCGGCAGCGCCCTGCGTGTCACCGTCCTGGCGCTGGCCGCCTGCGCCGCCGCGACCGCGCAAGCCCAGTGGAACCAGGACGGCTACGACGCCGCCAAGAGCTACGCCAACACGGCCGAGTCGACGCTGACGCGGCAAAACGCCGCCCAGCTGAGCCAGCAATGGCAAACGATGATCGGCCAGTTCTATGCCAGCTCGGCCACGCAGGCGGGCGGCCGGCTGTTCGTCTGCTCCAACCTGCACGGTGTCTCGGCCCAGGCGCCCGACACCGGCAGCATGCTGTGGAGCCAGCCCAACGCCGGCGTGGGCGACTGCGGCAACCCGGCGCTGGCTGGCACCACGGCCTACCTGGTCAGCTCGTCGTTCAACACGCCTTACCGCAACGTGCTGTCCGCCGTCGACCAACCGTCGGGCAACGTGTTGTGGACGGCCGACCTGCCGGCCGGCTCGGCCTACCTGAACCTCGGCTTCGGTCCCGCGGTGCAGGGCAACCGGCTGTATGTCAACACCGGCCGCAGTGCGGTGCTGGCGGTGGACACCGCCGACGGCCATGTCGTCTGGCAGGCCAGCACCGGCGGCGGCGTGGTGCTGAACAACGACGTCGCGGTGGCCAACGGCCGCGTCTTCACCAGCACCTGGCACGAGTGCTGCGAAAGCGCCGCCCGCCAGCTGTTCGCCTTCGACGCCGCGACCGGCGCCCAGCTTTGGGCCAGCGATGTCGACGGCAGCAACATGCAATACCCGGCGCTGGCGCTGGGCAAGCGCGTGTTCGTCGGCAGCGACAGCGGCGCCGTGCGCGCCTTCGCGGCCGACAGCGGCAAGCTGCTGTGGAGCCAGCCGCTGAACGGCTACATCTCGGCGCCGCTGGTCGGCCAGGGCAAGCGGGTGTTCGCCGTCAGCGGCAACCGCGAGATCCAGGCGCTGGACGCCCAGACCGGTGTGAAGCAGTGGCTGCGCACGCCGTCCGGCACCCACCAGGTCGCGTCGAACCTGGCCTGGGCCAACGGCGCGCTGTACATGACGACGCAAGACTTCTCGGGCGCCAAGCAACTGTTGGTGCTGAACGCCGGCAATGGCCACGTGGTGGCCAAGGTGCCGCTGTCGATCCGCGGCAGCTTCACCAAGCTGACCGTGATCGACGGCCGGGTCTACCTCAGCAGCGAAGGTCAGCTGACTGCGCTGGGCCTGTAAGCACCCTCATGGCGGCGGCGGCCGGCGGGCCTGGATTTCCAGGCCCGGCTGTTGAGCCTGCCGGTAGATGAAACCGGTCGAGGCCGTACGTCAAGGCCTTGGCAGCGCGTCGCTCGCTGAACCTGAAACCTGCTTTTCGCCGAAGGTGGAACTTTCAGGATTTCGTTTCACTCAAGATGGAACCATAGACATGGCGCGCACGGCCGGTCGAGGTGGGCGGCAGTTGTCTGTCAAGACCAGCGATCGAAGGGCTGCGGACTTTGAAACCTGCCATTGATGGTCGCTGAACCCTGGCGTCAACTCCGTCCAGAAAGGTGCCAACCATCTTGAGTTCACAGCGGTGGCGCGGGCGGGCTGGCAGCGGTAACCTGTGAACTCCCCCCAGAAATTGGGGGTGATGCCAAGCCGCCCGTGGCAAAGTGCGTGCTAACCTGCCGCTCCAGCGATTAACGTCCCAAGTCCCGAGCTTGCTAGAGGTTTGGGACGTTGTTCTTCGGGGAGACGCTCATGCATACACTCAGCCTACCGGCTACCGAAAACATCCTTCTGATCGCCTTTCGTGCAGTAGCAGAAGGTCGACCCTCCGACCCCGCAGAACTGGTAGCCGCCTACGAGCGGCACTTCACCACGACCGTACCGGTACCCGCCGTACAACCGCCAGTGTTCGAGCGGTTCTCACTTGTCGACCCCAACATCAGAATGATCGTCCAGTCGAGCACAGCGACGGTCTGAGATGCCAGCGTGGGGCAGCGTCCTAGCCGAAATCGGGGCGAAACAGCAAGGCGGCCAACAGGCGGTCGACGTCGTTCGACGCAAGTACCTCAAGCGGCTGCATCAGCACACTGGCCGCAACGTCATTGCGTACTACTCAGGTTGGCTCTTCCGGCCGCCCACAACGCCGAACCTCAGCGTTGGTGATGACGACATGAACGCCTTCATGGCGGCAGTACACCAGCTCAAGAGGGAGAAGGGCCTCGACCTCATACTTCATACGCCCGGTGGGGACATCGCGGCGACTGAAGCGTTGGTCAAGTACCTATGGGTAATGTTCGACAAGAACATTCGGGTGATCGTGCCTCAGCTTGCAATGTCTGCGGGGACGATGATTGCTTGCGCGGCCCAGAGCATCGTCTTGGGCAAGCAGTCGAGCCTAGGCCCCATTGATCCGCAGATCGGTGGTGTACCAGCGCAAGGGGTGCTCGACGAGTTTCAGATGGCTGTCGAGAGCATCAAGCGCGATCCTGCGAGTGCGCCGCTGTGGCAGCAAATCGTGTCCCGGTACCACCCCTCCTTCCTCAACGAGTGTGCGCAGGCTATCAACTGGTCACGGACCATGGTTCACGGCTGGCTGTGCGCGAACATGTTTGGAGGCGATGCCGCGCATGCGCCTACCGCTCGGACGATCGTCGATTTCCTGGGCGATCACTCGGCCACTGCCGCACATGCCCGTCACATTCCGCTCAGCAAGTGCGAAGAGATTGGGTTGAAGATAGAGAGGCTTGAGGACGACAAGAAACTGCAGGACTTGGTGTTGACCGTGCACCACGCCTACATGCACACGTTTTCAATGTCACCTGCGATCAAGATCATCGAGAACCAGATCGGTGTCGCCACAGTCCACATGAGCGCGATGCAGCAAGTGTTTCGCGCCTCGCCAGCGCAAGCGTTGTCGCAAGATCCCGCGCCATTGAGATCCTTGGAGCCCCCAGAGGTACCAACTGCACCTAGCACCGAAGGCGCTTAAGTTCCATGGGATTGCAAGTTCGACCGGCTGTGAAGCGGTTGCAGGCGCGGGATGAGCGGTTCATCCAACCTCGCGGTCACCTCGTTCGCCGACATTCAAGCCGGCCCCGGTGGCTGTTCTGAACGGCGGCTTGGTGCCGCTCAATGCGAATACGCACACGGGTAGCCATTGGCAGCACTCGCTGCAAAGCGAGTCAGTGGCGCGACCACTGGGATCTAGGCTGTGCTCTGTCGACTGAGTCGGCAGCAGTTTCATCTTCAGTGCAAGAAGTTCAACCTTACTGAAAACCGACACAGGCGCCGTCGGCCGCTGTGCATTTCGTCCCCCGCTTCTGCAGCCTGTCGCATCGCCGGCGACAGGCTGCCGGGCTTTGCCTACAGTGTTCTACATCAGTAACACACCCGGGTGTCTGTGGCGCCCGGGACCCACCAGAAGGGGAAGGCAATGCCAACCTGGGATGACCGCCAGCCGATCTACCGGCAACTGGCCGACCGCCTGGCCGGCGCGCTGCTCGACGGCGACCCGCCCGAGGGCGACCCGATGCCGTCGGTGCGCTCGCTCGCTGCGCAGTACATGCTCAACCCGCTGACCGTGGGCCGCGCGCTGCAGGCGCTGACCGACGACGGGCTGCTCGACAGCCGGCGCGGGCTGGGCCTGTTCGTGCGGGCCGGTGCCCGCGACAAGCTGCGCGCGCTGGAGCGCCAGCGCTTCCTCGAACAAGAGTGGCCCCAGCTGCGCCAGAAGCTGCGCCGGCTGGGCCTGCAGATGGATGAATTGCAGTGGGAACAAGCCTGAGGGAGCCGACGATGAACGACACCAACCACACCCTGATCCGGGCCGAGAACCTGAGCCTGCACTACGGCAAGAAGCTCGCGCTCGACGGGTTGAACTTCAACATTCCCAAGGGCCGCGTGGTCGGCCTGCTGGGCCACAACGGTGCCGGCAAGACCTCGCTGATGAAGGCGATGGTCGGCCTGCACGACCACGAAGGCCAGCTCGACGTGCTGGGCTTCGCGCCGCAGCGTGACCGCGTCAAGCTGCTGCAGCAGGTGACCTACATCCCCGACGTGGCGATCCTGCCACGCTGGGCCCGCGTCGAGCAGCTGATCGAGCTGATGAGCGGGCTGCACCCGAAGTTCTCGGCCGAGCGCGCCCACACGCTGCTCAAGCGCACCAGCGTCAAGCTGACCGACAAGGTCAAGTCGTTGTCCAAGGGCATGGTGGTGCAGACGCACCTGGCGCTGATCGCCGCGGTCGATGCCAAGCTGATGATCCTGGACGAGCCGACGCTGGGGCTGGACGTGCTCAGCCGCAAGGCCTTCTACGAGATGCTGATCGACGAGTGGTGCGACGGCGAGCGCAGCGTGCTGATCTCGACCCACCAGGTCGAGGAGATCGAAGGCCTGCTGTCCGACGTGATGATGCTCAACGAAGGCAAGCTGGTGCTGAACATCCCGCTCGACCAGATCGACGACCGCTTCGTCGCGCTCAGGCACGACCCGCAGGCGGCCGAGGCGATTGCCGCGGCGCACCCGATCCTGCGCTACCGGCAGCAGGGCGAATCGGCGGCGCTGTTCGACGGCGCGCCACCGGCCCACGTGGCCTCGCTTGGCCAGCGCATGCGGCCCAGCCTGGTCGACCTGTTCGTCGCGCTGACCCGCGCGCCCGAGATCAACCCGCAACGCTGACAGCGCACGAGGAGACGCACGATGCAAACCTTCAAGACCTTGATGCTGCGCGAGTGGATGCAACACCGCCTGGGCTGGCTGCTGCTGGGCAGCGTGCCGTTCGTGATCATGGTGCCGCTGATGATGTTCGGCGAGGTCCATTTCGGCGACACCCCGCCGCCGCCGGGCTTCGCGGCCCTGATCATCGCCTTCGGCTACATCTTCTTCCTGCTGGTGCTGGCCGGTGGCGCGGTGGCGATCCAGGCCCCGGGGCTGGCGCGGCGCGATCGGCAAGACCGCTCGATCGAGTTCTGGCTCTCGCTGCCGGTGGGCCACAGCGCCAGCATCGGCGCCACGCTGCTGATGCACCTGCTGGCGATGCCGCTGCTGCTGCTGGGCATGGCGGCGATCGGCAGCCCGGTGGCGGCGCTGCTGGGCGAGATGCGCGTGCACGGGGCCGCCGTGCTGGGGCAGGTGCCCTGGGGGACTGCGATGCTGGTCTTCGTGGCCGGCGTGGCCCGGCTGGCGCTGGGCATCGTGCTGGCGATGCTGTGGCTGTCGCCGCTGCTGCTGGCGATGATGGCGGCCTCGGCCTGGCTCAAGCGCTGGGGCGTGCCGGTGCTCGGCGCGGTGCTCGGTTTCGGTGGGCTGCTGCTGAAAGAGGGCTACCACCAGCCGTTCGTGTTCGACGCGATCGACAGCCTGTTCGTCCATGCCCGTGACGCGCTGCTGCCGCAGAACATCGACCTGTCGCCGAGCGCACCGATGGTGCGGCTGGCGCAGTGGGTGGGCGAGGACGCGCTGCGGGCCCTGGCTGACCTGGCCACCCCGTCGTTCGTCGTCGGCCTGGTGATCGCTGCCGGCGGCTTCGGCCTCATGGTGCTGCGCCGAAGCCGCGGCTGACACACCCACGCTCTCGAAGCAAGGCGCCGGCGGACCCGGCGCCTTTTTCTTTTTCAGGCGGCGCTCTTTGGCGCACCGCCGAAGCGTTTGTCCGACTGGCGGCGGAACTCGGTCGGCGTCATCCCCTTGATCTCCAGGAAGCGCCGGTTGAAGTTGGCGACGTTGTTGAAGCCCACTTCGTAGCAGATGTGGGTCACCAGCCGGTCCGAGTCCATCAGCAGCTGGCAGGCGCGTTGCACCCTCACGCGGTTGACGAAGTCGGTGAAGGTGTTGCCGGTGGCGCGGCGAAAGAAGCGCGAGAAGCGGCTTTCGCTCATGCCCAGGCTGGCCGCGATCTCCGAGGCGGCCAAGGGCTGCGCCACGTCGGCCATGATGCGCTGGACCACCGCGTTGATCTGGTCGAGCTGCTGGTCGTCGTCGGCGCTTTGCATCTGCACGCTCGACAACATCCGGTAGTCGGTGCACTGCGCCATCTCGGCCAGCAAGGTGGTGAACGCGGCGAGCCGCTTCAGGCCGCGGCTGCCCTTGATCGCATACCACTGGCGCTCGGCCAGGTCACCCAGGCCGAAGAACTCGATGCCGTGGCGCGCGCGCTCGAGCATCGGCAGCACCTCGGCCAGCTCGGGCAGCTGCTCGGCCGCGTGGGCGATCGGCCCGTGCGGAAACTGGATCACCAGGTCGCGCACGGCGATGCCGCCCTCGGGCACGTCGGTCGAGACCCAGTTGTGCGGCAGGCGCGGGCCGGCCAGCACCAGGTGGCCGGGCTCGAACGGGCCGATCCAGTCGCCGACGAAGGCCTTGCCGGCGCTGGCGACAATCAGGTGCAGCTCGTACTCGTCGTGGTGGTGCCAGCGCGCCAGCGGCGTCGGGAACCCGTGCGCCAGGCAGCGGATCAGGCCCACGTCTTCGGGCGCCTCGTAGCCCAGCGCGGGGCTGCGCGTGAAATCACGCTCCAGCTCGGGTTGGCGTTGGCGGGGCAGTTGGCGTGGCGGCGGCATGGTCACGATGGTGGCACGGTCGAGCGTCGCGATGAAGCGCAAAACCCTCAGCCCATGACCGCGCCGCCGTCCACATTCAGCGTCTGCGCGGTGATGTAGGCCGCCTCGTCGCTGGCCAGGAAGACCGCCGCGCCGGCGATGTCGCCGGGCTGGCCCATGCGGCCCAGCGGCACCGCCTCGCCGACGCGGCGCTTCTTCTCGCCCAGCGGCAGGTGCTCATAGCGCGCGAAGAGAGCATCCACGTGCTGCCACATCGGCGTGTCGACCACGCCCGGCGCGATCGCATTGACGCGGATGCCGTGCGGCGCCATCGCCAGCGCGGCGCTCTGGGTGTAGCTGATCACCGCCGCCTTGGTCGCGCAGTAGTGCGACACCAGCGCCTCGCCACGCCGGCCGGCCTGCGAGCTGAGGTTGATCACGCTGCCGGTGCGTTGTGCGGCGACCATGCGCGCGAGCATCTTCTGCATCACGAAGAACATCGCCTTGACGTTGACCGCGAACAGGCGGTCGAACATCGCCTCGTCGCTGTCCAGCAGCGGCGCCATGTCGAAGATCGCCGCGTTGTTGAACAGCGTGTCGATCGGCCCGTGCTGGGCCTCGGCCAGCGCGATCAGCGCGTCGACCTGCATCGGCTGCGTCACGTCGGCGCTGCAATAGTGCAGCCGGCCACCGTGCGCGGCGCTGGCCTCGCGGAACGCCACCGACGGCTCGGCCGGCAGATCGGCCACCGTGCAGCGGGCACCTTCGCCGGCGAAGGCGGCGGCCACCGCCAGCCCGATGCCGCCGCCGGCGCCGGTCAGCAGCGCGTGTCGGCCCGCCAGGCGCCCGCTCATGAGGCGGCCCTCACGAAAGCGGCCACGCGGTCGCTCGCCTCGCGCAGCGCGGCCACCAGCCGCGGGTCACCGGCTTGCGGGCCCCACAACGCCGCCTGGCTGGCCAGCGCGGCGACCGGGTCGTCGGCATCGCACAGGGCCTCGGCCACGCCAGGGTCCATCGCCTGGTCCTGGTAGGTGTAGCCCAGCGCGCCGTGGCGCCAGCGCTGCAGAAAAGCGAGAAACAGCGCCGGCAGCATCGCCACGCTGCGGATCGATTCGCCGCGCGCCAGCCGTTCGCGCACGGTCGGTGCGATGAAGCCGGGGATCTTCGAGAAACCGTCCATCGCGACACGCTGGTTGGTGTCCTGGATCGCCGCGTTGGCGAAGCGGTCGAGCACCGTGTCGCGGTAGGCGGCCAGGTCGATCGGGCTCGGGCTGAGGACCGGGATCACGTCGTCGGTCGCGTAGTCGAACGCCATCTGGCGAATGGCCGGATCGCGCGTGCCCTGGTGGATGAAGTCGTAGCCGCGCAGCGTGCCGGCCCAGGCGATGCAGCTGTGCGTCGCATTGAGCAACCGGATCTTGGCCTCTTCGTACGGCGCGACCGAATCGACCATCTCGACACCGACCTGCTCCCACGCGGGCCGGCCCGCGGCAAAGTGGTCTTCGATCACCCACTGGATGAAACTCTCGCCCATCAGCGCCGCCGGGTCGTCGACGCCGGTGGCGGCGCGCACGCGCTCGCGCACTGCGGCCGTCGGTCGCGGCGTGATGCGGTCGACCATCGCGTTCGGACTGGTGGTGTTCGACGACACCCAGGCCAGCAGGTCGGGTTCGCCGAGGCGCTCGATGAACTGCAGCAGGCCGCCGCGCGAGCGGTCGCCGTTGTGGCGCAGGTTGTCGCAGTTCAGCAGCGTGACCGGGCCGGCGCCGCGCTGCATGCGCGCACGCAGCATCGCCGTCAGCGCGCCGTAGATCGTCGAGCCGGGGCGTTGTGCTTTCGCCGCGTCCAGGTCGGCCACCAGGTCGGCAAAGCCGAGGTCGAGCTGGTTCTTCGCGTCGAGGTAGTAGCCGGCCTCGGTGACGGTGAACGACAGGATGCGCGTCGCCGGGTCCGCCGCGGCGTCGATCAGCGCGGCGAGCGACGGCTCGTAGGCATGCACCCGGCCGATCGACGTGATGCGCTCGTAGCGTGCATCACCGGCCGGCGACACCGTCTCCAGCGTGTAGGCGCCGCCTTGGGCCTGCAGCGCGGCGATCAGCTCGGGCATGTCGTTGCGCAGGTTGCCGCCGGCCAGCGCCCAGGTGGTGTCGCCGCGCTGGTGCAACGCATGCAGGTAGACCGCCTGGTGGGCGCGGTGGAACGAGCCCAGGCCCAGGTGCAGCATCACGAACGGGGCCTGGCTCATGCGGCCTCCGTGACGCTGGCCGACACGCCGGTGCGCGTGACACGGCCTTGCGCGTCGAACAGGTGTGCCGCATCGGCATCGATCGCCACGCCCACGGTGTCGCCGGCCTGCAGGTGGGTGCGGGTGCTCTGCCGCGCGACGAGCTGCGCGCCGCCCTCGGTGCTCACATACACCAGCGTCTCGGCGCCGAGTGCTTCGACCAGCTCGACCTTGCCGCTGAACTGACCCTGGCCGACGGCCGTCAAGCGGACGTTCTCGGGCCGCAGGCCGACATGACCGCCGGCCGGCACCGGCAGCCCGCAGACGTCTTCCAGCTGCGGCACCTGGGCGGCCGCGACGACGTTCATCTGCGGCGTGCCGATGAACTGCGCAACGAACTGGTTGGCTGGCCGGTCGTACAGCTCCAGCGGCGTGCCGACCTGCTCGATCACGCCGTCGCGCAGCACGACCACGCGGTCGGCCAGCGTCATCGCCTCGACCTGATCGTGCGTGACATAGATGGTGGTCGCACCCAGCTCGCGGTGCAGCCGCGCGATCTCGACCCGGGTCTGGCCACGCAGGGCGGCGTCGAGGTTCGACAGCGGCTCGTCGAAAAGAAACACCTTGGGCGAACGCACGATGGCGCGGCCGATCGCCACGCGCTGGCGCTGCCCGCCGGACAGCTCTTTCGGCGTGCGCTGCAGGTAGGGCGTGAGGTTCAGGATCTTGGCCGCGCGCTCGACCTTCTCGCGGATCACCGCCGGCTCGACCTTGGCCAGCTTGAGCGCGAAGCTCATGTTCTCGTACACGCTCATGTGCGGGTACAGCGCGTAGCTCTGGAACACCATCGCCAGGTCGCGTTTGGACGAGGGCGCGTCGGTGATGTCGCGCCCGTCCAGCACCAGCGAGCCGTCGGTGATCGTCTCCAGCCCGGCGATCAGCCGCAGCAGCGTCGACTTGCCGCAGCCCGAGGGCCCGACGAAGACGATGAACTCGCCCTGGTTGATCGCCAGATTGATGCCGCGGATGGTGTGCACCGAGCCGAAGTGCTTGTGGATGCCTTGGAGTTCGAGGTAGGCCATGGCCATGTCCCTTCTTGACTTACTTGACCGCGCCGAAGGTCAGGCCCTGCACCAGCTGCTTCTGGCTGAACCAGCCGAAGACGACGATCGGCGCGATGGCCATCAGCGACGCGGCCGACAACTTGGCCCAGAACAGGCCCTCGGGGCTGGAGTACGAGGCGATCAGCGTGGCCAGCGTGCCGGCCTTGGCCGAGCTGAGGTTCAGCGACCAGAAGGCCTCGTTCCACGCCAGAACCAGGCACAGCAGGCCGGTGGAGGCCAGGCCACCCATGCCCAGCGGCAGCAGCACCAGCCGTGCCTCTTGCCACAGCGTGGCGCCGTCCATGCGCGCGGCTTCGAGGATCTCGGGCGGGATGTCCTTGAAGTGCGAGTACAGCATCCAGACCATGATCGGCAGGTTGCTGAGCGTGAAGACGATGATCAGCGCGAGCTGGGTGTCCAGCAGCGACGATTTCTGCGCCAGCACGTAGATCGGCACCAGCGCGCCGACGGCCGGCATCATCTTGGTCGACAGCATCCACATCAGGATGTCGCGCGTGCGCTTGCTGCGAAAGAAGGCCATCGAGTAGGCCGCGGGCGCGGCCAGCAGCAGGCCCAGCAGCGTCGACAGCACGCTGGTGATGACCGAGTTCTTCGCGTACAGCAGGTAGTCGCTGCGGACCTGCACCTCGCGAAAGTTCTCCAGCGTGGGCGTGAAAATGAACTGCGACGGCACGTGGATCGCCTGCATCTCGGTCTTGAACGCCGTCAGCACCAGCCAGCCGAGCGGGAAGAACAGCAGCAGCGTGACGGCCCAGGCCGCCACGGTGCGGGCGATCAGGGCGTAGGGGAAAGGGGTGGGGCGCGCCATGGCGTTCAGTCGAGGTTCTTGCCGATCAGGCGGATCAGGAACACCGCGGCCACATTGGCCAGCAGCACCGCGAACAGCGCCCCGGCCGAGGCCACGCCGGCATCGAAGTTCAGCAGCGCCTGCTTGAAAATCAGGAACGCGACGTTGGTGCTGGCATCACCCGGGCCACCGCCGGTGGTGGTGAAGATCTCGGCGAAGACCGAGAGCAGGAAGATCATCTCGATCATCACGACCACCGCCATCGAGCGCGCCAGGTGCGGCAGCACCATGTAGCGCAGCTGCTGCAGGTAGGTGGCACCATCCATGCGCGCGGCTTCGAGTTGCTCTCGGTTGAGCGACTGCAGCGCGGTCATCAGGATCAGCGTGGCGAACGGCAGCCACTGCCAGGCGATCATGATGATCACCGAGCCGAGCGGAAAATCGGTCAACCAGTCCACCGGCGTCGCGCCGAAGAACTTCCACACCTGCGCCAGCACGCCGTAGATGGGGTTCATCATCATGTGCTTCCACAGCAGCGCGTTGACCGTGGGCATCACGAAGAAGGGCGAGATCAGCAGCAGCCGCACGAGGCCGCGGCCGGGGAAGGGCGCATCGATCAGCAGCGCCAGCCCGGTGCCCAGGCCAACGGTGATCACGATCACGCTGCCCAGCAGCAGCAAGGTGTTGCCCACCGCGGTGCTGAACGATGGGTCGGTGACGAAGTACTCGAAGTTCTCCAGCCCGATGAAGCCGGTCGCCTCGGGCTGCATCAGGTTGTAGCGGATGACGCTGAAGTACAGCGTCATCACCAGCGGCACGATCATCCACAGGAACAGCGTGGCGACCGCGGGTGCCATCAAGGCGCGGGGCAGGAATCTGTTCATGGTGTGGGGTTCGTTGAGGGTGGCGTGCGTTGGCTTGTGCTGGCCGAGGGTGCCGGGTGACCGGCTCCGTTCATGTCCCCCGGCAACGGCCTTTGGCCGCTGCCTCCTCCTTTACTTCACTGCGCCGGTCACCCAGCACCCTCGGCAGGCCACCGATGTGGGACCGCCGAGGAGTAGAGACGGTGCCGGATCAGGGGGCTGGGGTGTTCTGTGCAGCGAAGTAAAGGAGGAGCCGTCGGCCACCGGCCGGCGGCGGGGGACATGAGCGGAACAGAACACCCCGGCGCCCTGATCTCGCTCAGACCCGATGACCAGGTAACGACCTACTTGTAATACCCCGCCTTGCGCATCTCACGGTCGGCCGCCGTTTGCGACGCCTTCAGCGCCTCGTCGACAGTCGACTTGCCCGCAAGCGCCGCACTCATCTGCTGGCCCACTGCGATGCCGATCGCCTGGAACTCGGGGATCGCAGCGAATTGGACGCCGACATACGGGCTCTTGGGCAGCGTCGAGTCGTTCGGGTTGGCCGACAGCATCGCCTTCTGCTCGGCGGCGCCGAACTTGGCGGCGGTGCGGAACTCACGCGTCAGGTAGGTCGACTTGCGGGTGCCGGTGGGCACGCTGGCCCAGCCTTCTTCCTTGGCGACCAGCTTGATGTAGTCCTTCGACGTGGCCCAGTTGATGAACTTCTGCGCGGCATCGGGGTTCTTCGAGGCGGCCGGGATCGCCAGCGCCCAGGCCCACAGCCAGTTGGCACCCTTGTCGGTCACGGCCGAGGGGGCCTGCACGAAGTCGACCTTGTCGGCGACCTTGCTCTGCTTCGGGTCGCTGATGAACGACGCTGCGATCGTCGCGTCGATCCACATCGCGCACTTGCCCTCGTTGTACAGCGCAAGGATCTCGTTGAAGCTGTTGGCCGACGAGCCCGGTGGGCCGTATTTTTTCAGCAGATCCACGTAGAGCGTGATCGCGTCCTTCCACGGCTTGGTTTCGAGCTGGGGCTTCCAGCCCATGTCGAACCATTGGCCGCCGTGGGCGTTGACCATTGTCGTGATGAAGGCCATGTTGTCGCCCCAGCCGGGCTTGCCGCGCAGGCAGATGCCGTACACGCCGTTGGCCGGGTCGTTCATCTTCGCTGCCGCATCGCGCACCTGGTCCCAGGTCGGCCGCTCGGCGAATTTGATGCCGGCCTTTTGCGCCAGGTCACTGCGGTACATCAGCATCGAGCTTTCGCCGTAGAACGGGGCGGCGTAGAGCTTGCCGCCCGACGACAGGCCGTTGCGGATCGCCGGCAGGATGTCGTCGAGGTCGTAGTTGGCGTCGGGCTTCAACTCGGTCAGCCAGCCCTTCTTGCCCCAGATCGGCGTTTCGTACATGCCGATCGTCATCACGTCGAACTGACCGCCCTTGGTGGCGATGTCGGTCGTCACGCGCTGGCGCAGCACACCTTCTTCCAGCGTCACCCACTTCAGCTTGATGTCGGGGTTGGCCTGCTCGAAGTTCTTGCCGAGCTTCTGCATCTCGATCATGTGGCCGTTGTTGACGGTGGCGATCACCAGTTCGGTGGCGGCCTGGGCGCCGAAACTGGCCAGGCCCAAGACGGCGGCCGCGCTGGCGGCCCAGGTGGCGGTGAACTTCATCAGTTGTCTCCTGAGGGGCTGAAGGGGCGGTGGCGGCGGGTGGGTTCCCAACTCGTCCACGGGTGGGGCGCATCTTCCGGCGGCGGCGTTTCGGCAGTCGATACGCGAGCCGCCAGTGCTGGTACCAAATTGCACCAGTTGGTCGTGGTTTTCCCCAATCTGGTGGAAATTTGTACAGATTGGCGCCGGCGGCCATCGGCTGGGCGGGGTAGTTGGGGCGCCGCGCGACAATCCCGTCCATGAAAGTCATTCGCCTGCGTGAAGGCAAAGAACGCTCGCTGCTGCGCCACCACCCCTGGGTCTTCGCCGGCAGCATCGCCAAAGGCCAGGCCGATGCCGGCGAGACCGTGCGCGTCGAAAGCGACGACGGGAAATTCCTCGCCTGGGCCGCCTACAGCCCCAGCTCGCAGATCCGTGTGCGGGCCTGGACCTTCGACGAAGCCGAGCGTGTCGACCACGCCTTCTTCAAGCACCGCATCGGCGCGGCGGTGGCACTGCGCCAGCGCCTGGCGGTCGAGAGCGACGGTGTGCGCCTGATCCATGGCGAGGCCGACGGCCTGCCCGGCCTGGTGGTCGACCGCTACGGTGACCTGCTGAGCGCGCAGTTCCTGTCCGCCGGCACCGAGCGCTTCAAGAGCACGATCGCCGACGTGCTGCTGCAAGCCACCGGCTGCACGCGGCTGTACGAGCGCTCGGACTCGGGCGTGCGCGGGCTCGAAGGCCTCGAGCCGGTGACCGGCTGGTTGCGCGGCGAAGGAAACACCGAGGTCACGATCCGCGAGCACGGCTGGCGGCTGACACTCGACGTGCACGAAGGCCACAAGACCGGCTTCTACCTCGACCAGCGCGACAACCGCGCGCGCCTGGCCGACTGGGTCAAGCGATTCGGCTGCAAGCGGGTGCTCAACTGCTACAGCTACACCGGCGGCTTCAGCATCGCGGCGCTGGCCGGCGGCGCCGAGCAGGTGGTCAGTGTCGATTCGTCGGCCCCGGCGCTGGCGCGCGCCACGGCCCACGTTGCGCTCAACGGCCACGACCCGGCGCGCCACCAGGCGCTCGATGCCGACGTGAACGGCTACCTGCGCGAGGCGCTGAAGAGCGGCCAGCGCTTCGACGCGATCGTGCTCGACCCGCCCAAGTTCGCACCGACGGCGGCCCACGCCGAACGCGCGGCCCGCGCCTACAAGGACATCAACCGCCTGGGCCTGAAGCTGCTCGCGCCGGGCGGCCTGCTGCTGACCTTCAGCTGTTCGGGCGGCATTGGCGCCGAGCTGTTCCACAAGATCGTTGCCGGTGCCGCGATGGACGCGCAGGTCGATGGCGCGATCCTCGCGCGGCTCGAAGGCGCGCCGGACCACCCGACCACGCTGATGTTCCCCGAGGGTGAATACCTGAAGGGGCTGGCGATCCTGAAGCAGTAGCCACCGACCGGGGCCCTCGCCTCCCGGGTGGCGGGCGCGCCGATTGCTGGTGGCGCCGATGCCCGGCATGCGCCGGGGGCTTGACCGGCGCGCACCGGTTCGCGCAAAGTCTGGAGGGCGAGCGCCTCGCCGACCCCTTGAAGGCGCACAGGGTAGATCCTCCCTGACGGCTTCTTGGCGGAGCGGTGTGTGCATGGACGCGGACGCGATCGGCGCGACAGGCGGCAACAACCAGACGGCGCGGCCCGGCCCACCGGACGACGGCACGCGCGATTGGTTCGAGCGCCTGCTGGCGCAGGCCGACATCCGCGTCGGCGGCGATCGCCCGTGGGACATGAAGCTGCTCGACCCCGACGTGCCCGAGCGCGTGCTGGCGCGGGGCACGCTCGGCCTCGGCGAAAGCTACATGGACGGGCACTGGGACGCCGAGTGCCTCGACCAGTTCTTCTTTCGGCTGGCGGGTGCGCAGATGTCGCGCGACGGCCGCTCGCTCGCGCTGGCCGCCAAGCCGCCGATGTGGCACCTGCTGAAGGCCCGCTGGGTCAACCTGCAGACGCAGGCGCGCGCCTGGCAGGTGGGCCAACAGCACTACGACCTGGGCAACGATTTCTATGCCGCGATGCTGGACCCGCGCATGACCTACACCTGCGCCTACTGGGCCGGTGGCGCGCAGACGCTGAGCGACGCGCAAGAGGCCAAGCTCGAGCTGGTGTGCCGCAAGCTGATGCTGCGGCCCGGCATGCGGGTGCTCGACATTGGCTGCGGCTGGGGCAGCTTCATGCGCTACGCCGCCGAGCGCCACGGGGTGCACTGCGTCGGCGTCACCGTGTCGGCCGAGCAGGTGTCGCTCGGGCGCGCGCTGTGCGCCGGCTTGCCGGTCGAGTTCAAGCTGCAGGACTACCGCGAGCTGCAGGACATGGGCGGCCGCTTCGACCGGGTGGTCAGCCTGGGCATGTTCGAGCACGTGGGCCACAAGAACTACCCGGCGTTCATGCGCGTGGCCGAAGCGGCGCTGAAGCCCGACGGGTTGTTCCTGCTGCACACGATCGGCCGCAACGAGCACGGCAACGGCACCGACCCGTGGATCGACAAGTACATCTTCCCCAACGGCGAGCTGCCGACCATCGCCCGAGTCGGCCGCGTCTGCGAACGGCGTTTCGTGGTCGAAGACCTGCACAACTTCGGCGCCGACTACGACCGCACGCTGATGAGCTGGTGCGCCAATGTCGAGGCGGCGTGGCCGCGCTTTGCCGAGGCGCTGGGTGAGCGCTTTCGCCGCATGTGGCGCTACTACCTGCTGTCGTGCGCCGGCGCCTTCCGCGCCCGTGACATTCAGCTGTGGCAATGGGTGTTGTCACCACGCGGTGTGCCGGGCGGCTATCACCGCCCGGCCTGACCTCTTGGGGTCTCTCCCTCTCACGACAGCGTCAACTACTCATCAGTATTCCCGGTCAGCGCAGGCTGACGGTGCCTCGTTTCCAACCCGCATCCTGAAAGCGCTGGAAGGCGGCCAGGATCTGCGGCGTGCTGGCGAACTTGTCGGTCGTCAGCGTCGGCAGCTTGGTGACTTCGAAGCGGCGGCTCCAGCGGCCTTCGGTGCGGGCTTCGCGGGCCAGCAACAACTTGGGCTCTGCCCCGGGCGCGAAGCCGGCGTATTCGACGTAGCCGGCATCGGCGCCGAGCGGGTTGCCCGGGGCGGGCGGCAGCACGTCCAGCGTCCAGCCTTGTGCACCATCCTTGCGCATCACCCACAGCTCGCGCCAGGTGGCCAGCGGCTGCACGGCCACCGTCAGCAGCGTGGCGCCGGGGTCCACGGTGGCCGAGTTCAGCCACACCACGCCCCAGGTGCAGCGGCGCAGCAGCGGTTGCTTCGCATCGTGTTGCGCGTCGACCAGCAGCAGGCAGGTTTCGCCGGGCTCGCCGGCCTGGGTGACCAGCGTCGGCCGGCGCGTGAGGTCGGGCGTGCCCACCGGGGCGGGTGCCGCGGCCCAGCGTGAGGCACCGACGCGGATCGCCGCGTCGTTGTACTCGGCCTGGTCTTCCTCGGCCAGCTCGGTGGCGCGCACGCCGGCCAGCTCGTCCACCGCGCGTTGGCCGGCCGCTTGCGCGGCCTCGCCACGGCGGGCTTGGGCAAACGCCAGCGACGACCAGACGCCCGCGCGGCGCAGGCGCAGCTTGTTCTTCGTCCACTCGGGCAGCGTCGCCATCGCGGCAGGGCTCAGCTTGTCCAGCAGGCCGGCGCGCCACTGGTCGCGCGCTTCACGCTCGGTCGGCTTCAAGCCCGGGTCGATGCAGTCGTGCCGGGTCAGGCCCAGCACGGCGCGGGCCTGTTGCTCGGGCGTGGCCTGCGGCATGGCCAGCACACGGCCGTAGGCCTCGCCGTCGTAGCAGAGTTGCACCGCGCCGTCGCGCTCGACGTTCACCCAGCGCACGCCGTAAGCGCCCACGCCGTCCAGGTGGGCCGAGAGGGTGGTACTCGGTGTCGTGTTGCGCGACGAAGCCCGGCGCGCCAGCCGCTCGGCCATCGTGCCGATCGCGTCGAAGGGCTCGGGCCCGATCTCGCGCGCCGGCGCCGCCTTCAGGTAGGCCGCGGCGTAGGCGATGCCCAGCGCCTCGGCCCCTGGCGTGTCCTTGACGAAGCGCAGCACGGCCAGCAGTTCGGGCGCGTCGGCTTCTTTCGCTTCGGTGCCACGCACCTGGGTGGCCTTCACGTAGCCACCGCGCTCGCGCTTGTGGTCCCAGACCTGCAGGTAGCCCAGGCGCTCGCCGCGCACTTCGAGCGCGTCGCCCTGCCAGAGCTGGGCCTGGGCGGGTGCGCTGTCGCTGGGCGAGGCGCGCAGCGCGGTGGCGTCTTGTGTCACCAGCGCGAGGCTGGAGAGGGCGGCAGCCACAGTGATCGTGATCATCATCGGCTCCTTACTGGGTCTCTTCTTCGCTCTGCACGTCACCCACGACACGGGTGGGGGTCGCCTTGGCCTGGTTGCCCAGCAGCGTCGAGCCGATGAAGCCACCATCGGCCGGCGGCGGCGCGATGATCACCTGCACCTTGTCCGACAGCTTGTCGGCCAGCGTCTTCTGGATCAGCAGCGGGTGGCGGGTGATCAGCGCGCCTTCGCGCGCCATCTGCTCGCTGTTGGCCAGGCCCACCTTCTGCAACCGGTAGGCCTCGGCGTCGGCCAGCTTCTGGCGCGAATCGGCTTCACCCTGGGCTTCGATGCGGCGCGCTTGCGCGCTGGCTTCGGCGGTCTTCACGCGGGCTTGCTTCTCGGCCTCGGCTTCGAGCTGACGCTGCTCGATCTGCTTCTGCTTGAACGGCAGCACATGCTTCATCGCTTCTTCCTGCGCCTTGGCGGCGATGATCTGTTCGCGCGCCGCGGCCTCGGCCTGCTTTTCGCGCCGCACGCCGTCGGCCTGGGCTTCGAGCGCGGTCTGCTCGACCTGTTTTTCCTTCAGCACCAGCGTGTAGCGCATCTTCTCGGCCGCCAGCTCTTCGGCCAGCAGGCGGTCCATGCCGCGGCGGTAGTCTTCGGGCAGGTCGATCTTGCCCAGCGTCACGCCCTTCAGCAGCACGCCATCCGCGGCCAGGCGCGGCTTCAGCTCGGTCTCGATCGCCTGCTGCAACTCGGCGCGCTTGCTGGAGAAGATCTCGCGCACCGTATAGCGCGCCATCACCTTGTAGATCACGCCGTTGACCGCTGGTTGCACCACGTCGGCGCCCAGGTCGTTCGGCAGGCTGGTGGCCATCGCCGCCACGCGGGTGGGGTCGAGCGCATAGCGCACCGACAGGTCGACACCCAGCGACAGGCCCTCGACCGACTGGAACGGCGATTCGCCGTCGGCGTGCAGGCTGCCCTGCGGGCGATAGACCTGGTCACGCAACGGCAGCGTGCGCAGCGTGTGCAGGCCGGGCAGCACGATCACGCTGCCTTCGTGCAGCTCGGTGGTGCCGCCGGTCAGGCGGTTCGAGCGCACGCCGACTTCGCCGTGCTCGATGCTGGCCAGCGGCGGGTTCTTCCACAACACATAGGCCGAGGCCACCGCCAGGCCGGCGACCAGCAGCACCACCCGCGACGAGTGCAGGGTGGCCGCGCCGCGGCGAAGGGTGACGCCGGTGGCGCGGGCGATGCGGTTCAACCGCGTCTGCCAGCCGCGCTCGCGTGCCGGGCGGGCCGGCTCCGGGTCTTCGAAGGTGCTGGGGGGGGTGTCGTCGTTCATGGTGTCGTCCTGTGGTGTCTCGGGGTCCGGATGTCGGCCGTCGCGTTCTTCGCTTCGGCATGGCCCTCATTCTTCGAATCCACCGCAGAGCAAGCGAGAGCCGCGCGCACCCAGTTCGCACGCGTTCGTGAAGGCCCGCGCCGGGGCGCGGAAGAAACCTTCACGCCGGCCGCGGCAAGGGCTCGGGATAATCGGCCGCAGCAGTTCAAACCGGAGCGAACCGATGGTGAAAGTGGCCGTGATCGAGGACGACCAGCCGACCAGCCAGCAGCTGTGCGGCTGGATCGCGGCGGCGCGCCCGGGCATCCAGGTCGACACCTGGTTCACCCGCGACGAGGCCGAGGCCGCGATCGCCCGCGAACGCTACGACCTGGTGGTGCTCGACATCGAGCTGGGCCGCGAGCGCAACGCCGGCGTGGCCATCATCAACGCGATCAACAAGCGCCACGCCGGCACGCCCGTGCTGGTGGTCTCGGCGATGCCGGCGGCCATCTACCGCAGCATCATGAAGGCGCTCGACGCCTGGGACTACCTGCAGAAGACGACCTTCGACGAGGCCGATTTCGTCGAGACCTTTCTCGACATCCTGCGGGCCACGCGCGACAAGGCGCCGGCGCCTGAGCCCGTGGCCCCGCGCGACGAACTGCTGGTCGACCCGCTGCGCCAGGGCGCCGCGATCTGGCGCGGCCAGCGCGTGAACCTGCCGCTGACCGCGCAGCGCATCTTGAGCGCGCTGTACCAGCGCCGCGGTGAGGTCGTCAGCTACGAAGACCTCTACCAGGTCGTCAAGAGCGGCCGCAACCGCGACAACATCCGCAAGCACGTCAGCACGATCCGCGAGGCCTTCCGCGACATCGACCCCACCTTCGACGGCATTGCCAACGTGCCGATGCGCGGCTTCCGCTGGGAGTAGGGCCTGCCAACGCTATGGGAAGGCACGCGTGACTCAGCAAATAGCCGCCAGCAAGGCGCACGGCGCAGCCCGGGCTTGCCGTCCGGGCAAGGTGGGCAACGCCGCGGGCGGCTGTTTGCTGAGATCACCCTCCGCGCCGTCTGCTGACAGGCCCCACGGCGTCGTTGCTCACTCGTTGTGTGCCCAGGGCACACGGCCTCGTTCGCGCCTACCCGTGGGGCCTGCCAGCAGGCGGCGCGTGTCTTCCCATAGCGTTGGCAGGCCCTAGATGCGCTGGACGTCCGGCCTGCCCGATGTGCAGGCCCTGCTGCCCACCCGTATCCCGCTGCGGCTGCGGGTCTTCTTTCGCGGTGTGTTCGTGCTGCTGGCGCTGGCCACCGTCGCGCTCGCGGGCTTCGTGCTGCGGGAGGAGAAAGAGCTGGGCTTGCGCGCCTACCGCGAAGGCTTCGGCAAGACCAAGGAGCAGATCGTCGCCCGGCTGCGCCACCCCACCGGCCAGTTGGCGCTGTTGAACCCCGACACGCGCGGCACCGCGGTGACCCCGCTGCACCCAGTCGTGCTGCCGTTCTCGGCGATCGATTTCGACGACAAGGCCAAGGTGCAGCAGGCGGTCGAGATGGCCGGCTGCGGCGTGCAGTACGGTGACGGCGCGACGCTGTGCGTGGCGATCGGCAGCAACCCGCTGGCCGGCGGCTTCATCTACGCCGTGGGCGGCTTTGCCACCGGCGAGCTGGTGCCCAAGCCGCCGGGTGTGCGAGACCTGGGCACGGCACACCGCGTGCGCGTCGAGGTGGCGATGCGTGGGCAGGCCTGGCGCTGGCTGGCCCCGTATGAAGGCTCCGCCGACATCACCGGCGCCCAGCGTGGCCGCCTGACCGGCTTTGCCGAAGAGGCAGATGGCGCCTTGGCGCTCAAGCCCGTGCGCGACTTTCGTGGCTGGCTGTGGCAGGACGCGCGTTGCGTCGATGGCCAGACCGGCGATGACTGCCCGCGCCGGGTGTTTTACTCGGTGCGCCTACCGATCGAGATCTTTCGCGACGAACTCCAGGCCAAGCGCAACCAGCTTGTCTGGCCACCGGCCGACCTGAACCGCATCCTCGTGCACCTGCAGGTGCTGGCACCCAGCGGCGCCACGCTGTTCGACAGCAACCAACCCGACGCGACGCCACCCTTTGGCCTAGCCGACCTGCAGCCGCTGCTGCTGCCTGGCGAAACGCTGCGCCTGGCCAAGGCCGGCCCGCAGGGCGAGACCGAGTTGGCGCTGCTGCAGGGCAACGAGGTGCCCGGGGCGGCCGAGCCCTCGTGGTGGGACCGCTTCACCGCGCAGCTGATCCGCCGCCTGGAAGTCGAAGGCTATGAGCAGGCCCTGGTGGCGCAAGACACGATCGCCACCCCGCTGGGCCGCTACGAGCTGACGCTGACCGGCGACGTGCGCAGCGTCAACCGCACGCTCGGCCGCGTGGCCGCACGCGTCGGCTGGATCGTGGTCGCGATGCTCGCGGCGATCGTGCTGGCGTGGGCCGCCATCGAGCTGCGGATCGTGCGCCGCATCACGCTGCTGACCAAGCGCGCGGCGGCGGTGCGGCATGGGGTGCAGAGCCTGAAGGGCGGCTCGGACGATGAGGTGCGGCTCGACGTGGCCGACCTGCGCGGCAGCGACGAGCTGGGCCTGCTGGCCGGCACGCTGGCCGAGCTGCTGGAGCGCGTCAACGACGACGTGCGCCGCGAGCAGATCCGCACGGCGCAGGAGCGCGAGCAATGGCACGCGGTGGGCCACGAGATCATGTCGCCGTTGCAAAGCCTGCTGGCGCTGCACCCGGGCGACGCCGACCCGAGCCACCGCTACCTGCGCCGCATGCAGCAGGCGGTGCGCGTGCTCTACGGCCAGGCCTCGCCGACCGAGGCCTTCGAGGCGACGACCTTGCCGGTGCAGGCGCTGGACATCGACGAGTTCCTGCGCCACGTGGCCGACAACGCGCCGCACGCTGGCATCAACGACGTGCGCTACACCAGCGCCGGCGCACCGTGCCTGGTGCGTGGCGACGCCTACGCGCTGGAAGACGTGGTGACCCACGTGCTGCGCAACGCCGAGCGCTATCGCCCCGCGGGCACGCCGATCCAGCTGACGCTCGCGCAGGTCGATGCGGGTGTCGACGTCGTCATCCACAACCAGGGCCCGCCGATCCCCGACACGCTGGTCGACCGGATCTTTGAATACGGCGTGTCCGACGCCGCCGGCGAGCCAGGCGCCGACCCCGCACACCGTGGCCAGGGCCTGTTCGTCGTGCGCACCTACATGGCCAAGATGGGCGGCACGGTGGAAGCGCGCAACGAGCCCGCGGGTGGCGTGAGTTTCGTGCTGCGCCTGGCGCGGGCCTAACGCGGCGGCTCGACGGCCTCGACTCGCGGGTCGAACTTCGCCCGCTTCAACGCGAAATAGCTTTTCACGTTGCGCACGTTCGCGTCCTGCGTGAACAGGCGCTGCGCGAACGCGTGGAAGGCGGGCATGTCGGCGGCCCAGGCGATCAGCACGAAGTCCGGCCCGGGCGACACGCGCCAGCACTGCTGCACCGCGGCGTCGGCCACGGCGCGCTGCTCGAATGCGGCCTGGTGCTCGTCACCCTGGCGGTCGAGCGTGATCTCGCACACCGCGCTCAAGCCCCGCTCGGCAAAGCGTGGGGCGAGCAGGGCGGTGAAGCGCTCGATCACCCCGGCATCGCGCAGCCGCTTGACGCGGCGCAGCGCCGTGGCCGGCGACACATGCGCCGCCTGCGCCAGCGCGTGGTTGGTCAGGCTGGCGTCGGCCTGCAAAAGGTCGAGCAGGCGCCAGTCGATGGCATCAAGCGAGATGGATTCATTCAATTCTTCTGCCATGGTGGATGATTATTCCATTCACGCTACGGACTGGCGAACAATTTCATTGTGAACTGAAATTTGAAAGCATCCGTCTTTCGGTGAGGCCTACGATCTTGGCATCGCCGCACCCCAGCGGCCTCTCGACAGGACACCCCACCATGTGCGGCATCGTCGGCGCGGTCAGCGCCCAGAACATCGTCCCCATCCTTGTGCAGGGCCTGCAGCGGCTCGAATACCGCGGCTACGACTCCTGCGGCGTCGCGGTGCATCAAGACGGCGCGCTGCGCCGCAGCCGCTCGACCGAGCGCGTGGCCGATCTGCTGGCCCAGGTGCAGCACGACGGTGTTGCCAGCGGCACCGGCATCGCCCACACCCGCTGGGCCACGCACGGCGCGCCGGCAGTGCACAACGCGCACCCGCACTTCTCGCGCGACCCGAATTCGCCGCAGGTGGCGCTGGTCCACAACGGCATCATCGAGAACCACGACGAGCTGCGCGACGAGCTGAAGGCCAAGGGCTATGTCTTCGAGAGCCAGACCGACACCGAGGTCATCGCACACCTGGTGCACCACCACTACGACGGTGACCTGTTCGACGCGGTGCAGCGCACCGTGCAGCAGCTGAAGGGCGCGTTTGCGATCGCCGTCTTCTGCCGTGACGAGCCGCACCGCGTGGTCGGCGCGCGTCAGGGCTCGCCGCTGGTGCTGGGTGTCGACGAGGCCAACGGCGCGCGCTACCTCGCGTCCGACGCGATGGCGCTGGCCGGCGTGACCGACCGCATCGCCTACCTCGAAGAAGGCGACGTGGTCGATCTGCAGTTGGGCAAGCACTGGGTGGCCGCCCGCGACGCCAACGGCCAGTTCCGCCCGGTGACGCGCGAAGTCAAGACGGTGCAGGTGGCCAGCGGCGCGGCCGAGCTGGGCCCCTACCGTCACTACATGCAGAAAGAGATATTCGAGCAGCCACGCGCGATCGCCGACACGCTCGAAGGCGTGCACGGCATCACGCCGGAGCTGTTCGGCGACGGCGCCTACCGCGTGATCAAAGAGGTCGACCGTGTGCTGATCCTGGCCTGCGGCACCAGCTACTACGCCGGCTCGACCGCCAAGTATTGGCTGGAGAGCATCGCCAAGATCAAGACCGATGTCGAGATCGCCAGCGAATACCGCTACCGCGACAGCGTGCCCGACCCGCGCACGCTGGTGGTCACCATCAGCCAGAGCGGCGAAACGGCCGACACGCTGGCGGCGCTGAAGCACGCACGCTCGCTGGGCATGCAGCACACGCTGACGATCTGCAATGTCGCGACCAGCGCGATGGTGCGCGAATGTGCGCTGGCCTACGTGACGCGGGCCGGCGTCGAAGTCGGCGTGGCCAGCACCAAGGCCTTCACCACGCAGTTGGCCGCGCTGTTCCTGCTGACCTTGTCACTCGCGCAAGTGCGTGGTCACCTGAGCGACGAGCAAGAGGCCGCCCACCTGAAGGCGATGCGCCACCTGCCGGTGGCATTGCAAGCCGTGCTCGCGCTGGAGCCCCAGGTCGTCAGCTGGGCCGAGGCCTTCGCGCGCAAGGAAAACGCGCTCTTCCTCGGCCGCGGCCTGCATTACCCGATCGCGCTCGAAGGCGCGCTGAAGCTCAAGGAGATCAGCTACATCCACGCTGAGGCTTACCCCGCCGGCGAGCTGAAGCATGGCCCGCTCGCGCTGGTGACGGCCGAGATGCCGGTGGTCACCGTGGCCCCGCACGACGCGCTGCTCGAAAAGCTCAAGAGCAACATGCAAGAGGTTCGTGCGCGCAAGGGTGAGTTGTTCGTCTTTGCCGATGCGGACAGCCGCATCACCGCCGACGAAGGTGTGCACGTGATCCGCATGCCCGAGCACTACGGCGCGTTGTCACCGATCCTGCACGTGGTGCCGCTGCAGCTGCTGGCGTATCACACGGCCTGCGCGAGAGGGACGGATGTCGACAAGCCCAGAAACCTCGCCAAGAGCGTCACGGTCGAATGAACGTGACGCTCTTGCGGGCCGCCAGCGGCGGCCCGGCGCCGTGGGCGCGCGAGCTTTCTGGGCTTGGGGCGTAGCTCATGTGCCCTTGGGCACGTGAGCGGAGACCACAAGCCCCCGCCGGCAGCAGGAGCCTTCCTGCTCAGCGCTGCGGTTCGGCCTCGCGCACGTCTTCTTGGGCAGCCGTGGCCTCGGTATCAGACGCAGCAATGACGTGAATGTCCGCGCCGTCTGATGGCCAGCGGTCCAACGCGAAGCATTCGCCATGCTCGGCCGCCTGGTCAAACCAATCCAGCCATTCCGGGTCGTCGAGGTAATCCTCACGTTCGACGAAGGATGGCTGGCGGGTGATGGCGACCACTTCCCAATGGTGGTCTTCGAAATGGCGCGATGAAATGTCGACGGCCCGAGATTCGCACGAGGTGGCGATAAAACAGTTGGCAACGACGTCTTTGATGGCGGGATGGTGTTCGTTGATGGGCTTGGCCAACAACCGGTACTGCACGAATTGCACTTGCGAACGGCGCGGGCGCGCTGCCATTTGAGGAACCCGCCATTTTGCCGGCTGGTGTTTCGCAGCGAGGGCAGCGCCATGGCAGGCCAATCCAAACGGCGAATTAATTCACCACTCCGTCAACCGGGATGCGGCTGGCACAACGACGCAGAAGATGGCGATACTTCGCCCCCTTGATTTGATTCAGCGTCGCGCACGGCCAGGCGCTTCAGGAGAGTTCATGTTCGACCACGTCAAGTTTGGAGTCAGCAACTTCGCTGCGAGCAAAGCGTTCTACCTGCAGGCGCTCGAACCGCTCGGCGTCAGCGTGGTTTCAGAAGGCGCGCCGGCGTACGGTGTCGAGTTCAGCCAGCCGCAGGGCACGGTCTCGCTGTGCCTGTTTCAGACAGAAGAGAAGCCCGCGCACCTTCACCTGGCGTTCGTGGCCGAGAGTCGCCAGCAGGTCGATGCCTTTCATCGTGCGGCGTTGGCGGCGGGGGGCAAAGACCATGGCGCGCCGGGGCTGCGCCCGCACTACCACGCGAACTACTACGCAGCCTTCGTCATTGATCCGGACGGGCACAACATCGAAGCCGTCTGCCACAAGCCCGAGGCCTGACCTGCGGGCGCGTCTCTCGGCAGCGAACGCGCGCGCCACTGGGTCACGGGGAGATCATCAGTAGCACACGTACTCGCCCTCGATCTGGCATTCGCCGCCGTCGGCGTCGTGCTCCTGGCAGCGGGCGGTTGCCGGGGTCGACAGAAAACCCAGCAACTGCGTGTTGCTCGACGAAATGTCGTAGGCCCCCACCGCGCAGTGCCCGTCGGCCACCACATCGGATGCGCGCTCGACCGCCAGCGAGTTCCACGGCGCCCCGGCCAGTGCGTCCGGGTCGATCGGGCCGAACTCCAGGTTGCAGCGCGCCTTCAAGGCCTGCAGGCGCTTGTGGCTGCCGCAGGACAAGACCTTCTCGCAGCCCTCGTTGCTGTCTTTCACCGAGCATCTGAAGTGGCGCTGGGTGATGTGCTGGCCGTCGCAGGTGCGAGGTCGCTGGTCCAGCGTGCCGCCGTGGCACACCAGGCGGTGCTTGGCGCAGGTCACCTGCTTTGGGTTGGTCGCATCGAGCTCGAGCGATTCGCCGTCGCGCAGCAGCATCGGGATCCGGTCGCGCCAGAAGCACGAGGTGGACGGCACCGGCCCGTGGCCGGCCCGGTTGCCGACGAAGGTGCTGCCAAACGCATCTGCACCTGGGATGGCGCCCGCGTCCTCGGCCACGTTGTCGATCAGGTAGTTCGGCCCATCGCCCAACAAGATGGCCTGCGACCTGGCGTTGAAGTAGTTGCCCTTGATCGCCGTGCGGTGGGCTTCGTCGCGGTCGTTCACGCTGCTGCCGTACGGAAAGCCGGCGTCGTCGTCGCAGTAAGAGCGGTTGCCGTTGCGTGACGCGACCCAGATGTGCGGCTGCCTGTCGACGGGGCCACGCGGGTCGAGGAACTGGTTGCCGAGCAGGTCGTTCTTCGACGGCTCGTTGTGCCGCACGGTGCCGGCCTCGCCGCAGTTGCGGTAGATGAAGATGCCGCCGTGCGGGCTGGTGCTGAACTCGTTGCCCTGGATCAGGTTCTCCGACGAACCGTCCACCGCAATCACTTCGCGCGCCGGCGCCGTCTTGAACCGGTTGTTCAGGATCTGGTGCGAGCCGCCCTCGGCGTCGAGGTAGACCACCGCCGAGGGCGAGGTGCCGAGAAAGGTCGAGTTCCGAATCGTCACGCCGGTCACCCCCATCGACAGGTAGATGGCGATGCGGTCTTTCGGGTCGATCGTCAGCGTGTCGAAGCGGATGTTCGTCGGCGCTCGTTTCCTGAGCACGCTGGTGTGGTGCGGGTCGGTGCGTGAAGACTCCCTGACCGCCGGCGAGTCCTGCCCGCCCATGCCGCTGACGTTGATGTTGCCTTCGAGGACGCAGTTCTTGATCGTGATGTCGCGCGGGCGCTCCCAGGCGGTCGTGCCGTCGGGCTTCTGGTACTCGTACGACTGCACGTTGATGCGCGGCAGGTCGGCGTTGAGCGCAGTGGACGACAGCGTCGCGCCGGCACAGTCCACCTGGACACCGTTAGACACCGCGCCATGGTTGAAGTACAGCGAGCGGGTGATCACGTCGACGGGCTTCAGCGTCAGGTGGCAGTCGATCAGCACCGCGCCGTCGCCGGGCTGTGGCGGCGAGCGCAGCACGGCCAGCTTGTCGGCGCTGCAGGCCTGTGCGGCCTGTGCCGGCGGCCCCAGCCCGGCAGCGGCGCACAGCAGCAGGGCAGCCCACCGTGTTCGCATCGCGGCCCCTACAGCGCGTAGCCCAGCGGCAGCGCGGTCGTGTACTTCAGCTCTTCCATCGCGAAGCTCGAGCTGACATCGGCCAGCTCGATGCTGGCGGTGAGCCGCTTGTAGACCGCGTCGTAGGCTGCGATGTCGGGCACGACGACGCGCAGCAGGTAGTCGACCTCGCCGCTCATGCGGTAGAACTCGACCACCTCGGGGATCGCCTCGACCGTGGCGCGGAAGTTCTCGAACCACTTCTGGTTGTGGTGGCTGGTGCGGATGCCGACGAACACGGTGACCGCCACGTTGACCGCCTTGCGATCGACCAGCGAAACCTGCTTGGTGATCACCCCGCCTTCTTTCAGGCGCTGCACGCGGCGCCAACAGGGCGTGGTGGACAGGCTGACGCGTTCCGCCAGTTCGCTGATCTGCAGTTCGGCGTTGTCTTGCAGCAGCGCCAGCAGCTTCATGTCGATCGCGTCGAGTTTCATGTCGTCACACGTTCAAAACGGGCAAAGCAAGCCGTTTGCGTGGAGATTGGCAAAACCGGCGGCTAGGAGATTCATGTACTACGGTGCATCCTAATCGGGGTAGAAAATTTCTCTCGATGGTAGATACCATGAACCCCATTCCTGAGGCTTCAGGAAAGCAGGAACCCCCTTCCATGGAAATCTATCTCGACGCCAACGCCACCACGCCCGTGCTGGCCCAAGCCCGCGCCGCCGCCCTGGCCACGATGGCCGACGACTACGGCAACCCCAGCAGCATCCACAGCACCGGCCTGAAGGCCCGCGCGCTGATGGACGCGGTGCGTGGCCGCGCACGCCGCGTGCTGGGCGCGCCGACAGGGCAGCTGCTGTTCGTCAGCGGCGCGACCGAAGGCATCCAGACGGCGGTGCTGTCGGCGCTCGGTGCCTTGCGTGAGCGCTGTGCCGCGCCCGGCGCACCGCAGCTGCTGTTGTATGGCGCCACCGAGCACAAGGCCGTGCCCGAAGCGCTGAAGCACTGGAACGCTTTGCTCGGCCTGGGCCTGCAGGTGGTGGCCATCCCGGTCGGCCTCGATGGTCGCCACGACCTGGGCTGGCTGCGTGACCACGCGCCGCGCGCCGGCCTGGTCTGCACGATGGCGGCCAACAACGAAACCGGCGTCATCAGCGACCTGGACGGCATTGCCGCCGCGCTGGAAGGCAGCCAGGCGTTGTGGATGGTCGACAGCGTGCAGGCGCTGGGCAAGCTGCCGCTGCACCTGGTGCAGCGCCGCATCGACTACGCGCCGTTCTCGGGCCACAAGCTGTATGCGCCCAAGGGCATCGGCATGCTCTATGTGCGCGAGGGCGCGCCGTTCACGCCCCTGCTGGCAGGCGGTGGGCAAGAAGGCGCGCAGCGCTCGGGCACCGAAAACATGTCTGGCATCGCCGCGCTCGGCGCGGTGTTGTCAGCCCTGCAATCCGGCCAGGGTTTCAAGAACCACGCCACGCTGGCGGACTACCGCGCCCGGCTGGTCGACGCCTTGCAGGACGCGTTCCCCGGCCTGGTCTTCAACGCGCCGCCGGCACTGTGCCTGCCGACGACGCTGAACTTTTCGGTGCCGGGCCTGAGCTCGAAGCTGCTGCTCGACCTGTTCGACGCGGCCGACGTGCGCGTCAGCGGCGGCTCGGCCTGCAGCGCGGCGCAGGCCAAGCCGAGTTATGTGCTCGAGGCAATGGGGCTGCCGGCCTGGCAGACCGCCTCGGCGGTGCGCCTGTCGTTCGGCCCGGCGGCCGATGCAGACTTCATCGACGAAGCCTGCGCGCGCATCCGCGCCTGCGGCGAAACCCTGCGCGACTGCTGCCTGGGCTCGACGCCGGGCCGCGCGCTGCCGGCCGAGGGCGTGACGCGCTTCGTCGTCGACGCCGCGTGTTGTTACCTGGTGGCCGACGAGGCGAGCCGGCGCTGTGTCGTGATCGACCCGCTGCCCGAGCTGACCGAGCGCCTGGTGCAGCAGATCCGCTGCCAGGGCCACACCCTGGCGGCCGTGCTGGACACCCACAGCCATGGCGACCATGCCTCGTCGGCGCCCGAGCTGCGCGCCACGGCGCACGACCTGCTCGAAGGCGGCGGCGCGATGGCGCTCGACCCGCTCGGCTGGCCGCGTGGCACCGAGCACATCTCGCTGGGCGCGCTGAGCCTCACCCGGCTGGCGCTGCCCGGCCACACCGAAGACTCGACCGCCTACCTGCTGCGCGACGCGCAGGGGCTGCGCATGGCCTTCGTCGGCGACACGGTGATGCCCGGCGCGCTGGGCCGCAGCGACTTTGCGCAGAGCGCGCCGCTGGCGTTCGGCCCGTCGCTGCGCCGGCTCGAAGAGGCGGTGGGGCCGCACGGCCTGCTGGCCCCCGGGCACGACTATGAGAAGCGCGTGGCCACCACCTTGAGCGCCGAGTGCGCCGTGCAGCCGCTGCTGTCGCGCGTGCTGCGGGGTGCGATGGAGGCGGGGGCCTTCGCCGCCGCCAAGAGCGCGCTCGAGCAAGACCTGGGGCTGACCGAGTACCAGACGCTGGCCTGCGGTGCCCGCGTTGCGACGGCTGTCGAGGCCGTGCCCCACGAGCTCGAGCCGGCCGCGCTGCATGACCTGCTGCAAGGCCCGGGCGGGCTGGTGCTGGTGGATGTGCGCGAGCCCTATGAGCAGCGCCTGAGCACCACGCCCGACCTGGGGCCGAACGTGCGCTACCAGGCGGTGCCGATGTCGCGCCTGCTCAATGCGTTGCCCAACTGGCTGGCACTGCCGGCCGAGACGCCGGTGCTGTTCTTCTGCCGCAGCGGCAACCGCAGCGCGCAGGCGGCGCAGGCGCTGCGGCGCCTGGGCCACGCGCAGGCCTGGAGCCTGGCCGGCGGCCTGGCACTGTGGCCGAAGACCCTGCCGGGCATGCTCGACATCGACCTGGCGATCTGACGAATGAGTGTGGTGGACGTGTTGGGGCGGCGATGCTGATCGCCGCGATGTCTTTGGGCGCGCTCGTCGGCCTCACGCTCGCGCTGACCGGCGCGGGCGGCGGCATCCTGGCGGTGCCGCTGCTGGTGTTTTCGCTGCACCTGGGGCTGGCCGAATCGGCGCCGGTGGGGCTGCTGGCGGTGGGCCTGGCGTCGGCCGTCGGCGCGGCGCTGGGCCTGCGGGAAGGGCGGGTCCGCTACCGCGCGGCCATGGTCATCGGCGGCGCCGGCGTGCTGCTGGCGCCCTGGGGCGTCTGGCTGGCGCAGCGGGTGCCCAACGGGCCGTTGACGCTGGTCTTCGCGCTGGTGCTGGGCTGGTCGGCCTGGGGCATGTACCAGCGCAGCCGCGCGGCCCGTTCGGCCCCGGTGGAGCGGCTGGCGCAGCCACCGTGCGTGCGCAACCCCTGCACCGGTCGCTTCATCTGGACGCGGCCCTGCAGCATGGTGCTGGCCTCGACCGGCATGGTGTCCGGCATGCTGAGCGGGCTGCTCGGCGTTGGTGGCGGCTTCGTCATCGTGCCGGCGCTGACGCGCTACTCCGACCTGGCCCCTGACAGCATCGTCAGCACCTCGCTGGCGGTGATCGCGTTGGTGTCGGTGTCCGGCGTCGCCTCGGCCACGCTGCACGGCAGCATGCCCTGGTCGATCGCCTGGCCCTTCGCCATGGGTGCGATGGTGGCGCTGCTGGCCGGGCGCCGCCTGGCGGGCCGTTTCAGCGGGCCCACCTTGCAGCGCAGCTTCGCGGCGCTGAGCGCCGTGGTCTCGCTGATGCTGCTGGCCCGCGGGTTGGGGGCGATCGGCGCTTGAGGTGACGCCTTGGGCAGCCGCGCGTTTCAGCCGGCACGACGCCACAAGCCAGGATGCTGTATGAAATCACAGTATCATGAGGCCCGCAGTTGCCATCAGGCATTCGGGGAGCCAGGCTGGCCCTGGCTCCCTTCTTTTTCGGCATCTCAGCGGCCCGACAGCACGGTTTCGGCCAGCAGTTGGTCGAGTGTGTGCATGTCCGGCTGGCCGATCGCCGGCTGGGCGTCGGCCAGATCGGCCATCAGTTGCTCGAGGTAGGTGTTGAGCACCGGCCGCGCTGGCAACCACTCTTGCTCGCCGCTGCGGCGCTTGATCACCAGCAGCTCATCGATGTCGCGCTGCACCGCCACGTCGGTCACCATCGCTCGCACCAATGGCTCGAAAGCCATCGGCGGTGCGTCGTCGCGCTCGAGCACCCACTTGGCGGCCAGCAGCGGCCGCAGCACGTAGAGATACTTCTTGGCCCGCACCTGCTCGCCCTGCAGGTACTCGCGAAAGTTGCCGCGGCCCATGGCCGCGTAGTGGTGGAACGAGCGGATCGGTTGGTACACCGCGGCAGCCGCTTCGCGCAGGCGCTGCACAAAGCCGTCGTCTTGCCGGTAGACCACCGGCGAGCTGAGCCATTCGATCAGCGTCGCGTTTCCCTTGGCCAGCAGTTGCAGGGCCTTGCGCAGGTCCCAGCCATTGACGTCGAACACCGGGCCGGGCACCTCTTCGATCACGTCGCGCGTCGGCGTGATGCGCAGGTACTCGCGCACCGGCCGCGCGAAGATGAAGCGCACGTCGTAGTCCGAGTCGGGCGAGGCGAAGCCCCAGCCGCGGCTGCCTGATTCGCAGGCGTACAGCACGCGCACGTCGTGCTCGGCCTCGACCGCAGCGAGCTTGCGCAGGATCTCGGCGCGGATCTGCGGTTCGATCGGGTGGGCGACGTTGTCCAAAGGCGAAGTGTTCATGGATCCTCCGTGATTCGATTGTCTGCAAGGAAGCAAGTGCCAAGAAAAAAGGGCGCCCGAAGGCGCCCTGCAAAGCGAATGACCACGCGGTTCAGCGCAGCTTGACCAGCCCGTTGAGCACCTGGTCCAGGCCACCGAAGACCGAGATCTTGTCGATCCGTTCGGCCACGCGTTCCAGCGTCTCCAGCTCCTTCATGCGCAGCGCAACGGGGTTGCCCTCCATCACCTTCGCGGTGTTGAGCAGCGAGCGCGTCGCCGCGGTTTCCTCGCGGCGGCGGATCACGTTGGCCTCGGCCGACTTCTCGGCCTCGACCACCTGGGCCAGGATGGTCTTCATCTCGCCCGGCAGCACGATGTCCTTCACGCCCACGCCGTCCAGCTCGATGCCGTAGGCCCCGAGCTTGGCGCTGACCTGCGCGGTCACGACCTCGTCGATCACGGTCTTGTTCTCCAGCAGCTCGTCGAGCGATCGGGTGCCCACCGCGGCGCGCAAGCCGAACTGCAGCTCGCGGTACAGGTGGTCCGCAGGCTTTTGCAGCTGGGTGTAGGCCTGCAGCACGTCGGTGAAGCGCCAGGTGGCCGACAGGTTCAGCCGCAGCGCCACCTTGTCGCGGGTCAGGATCTCCTGGCCGGTGACTTCGAGCGCCTGCAGCCGCAGGTCCACCAGCTCCACCGTCACGTTGCGGTTGAACTTCCAGAACGCATACGAGCCGGCCACCAGCAGACGCTCGATGTGGCCGTCGACCCAGAGGATGCCGGCGCCGTGGTCGGGCACCTGCACCTGCAGCACACCCGCCAGGCCCGCCACCGGGCGCGAACGCAGCTGCGTCTGCACGAAGCGCGCCGCCAGCGCGGGCGCCACCTCGACCGAGGAGCCGATGTCGACCACCTCGACCTTCACATCGACCAGGCCGTTCTTCCAGTACAGGCGCCGCGTGGCGGGCGGCAGCACTTCGACCAGCACACCGTTGTCGGTGCGCAGGCCGACCTGGTGCTCGCCAAGTTCGACGCGCACGAATTCGGCCTCGACCACCTCGGGCTCCTTGGCCATCAGGTAGTCGGCCAGCCCGTGGTTGAACGCCGCTTGTTCGAGCGCGAAGGTCTCGACGCGCAGCTCGTCCTTCCAGCTGGAGAAGCGGTGTTCACCGGGGTGCAGCACGCGCTCGAAATCGCCATTGCGCAGCAGCAGGCCGCGCTCGTTCTTCTTCACAGTGACACGCGTGAACAGCATGGTGTCCCTCCTTGATTCGTGATGTCGTGTCGATGGGGTGTCGATGGAAATGGGTGCCGTTACAGCAGGGTCGCGGGCGGCGAATGCCAAGGCCCGGGCGTCACGCTGCACCGCACCAGCTGCCTCCCAGTCAGCCGGTGAAGTGGAACGTGGGCACGAAACCCCGCGTGCTCGCCGCGCAAGCGGCCCTGCTGATGAACCTCTGGGTTCGCGCCTTGCGACGCTCGCCCACGGTTCACGTTCGGCGTGGTCTTGCGACCGGTTGACACTGGGTCTGGTTTTTCAGGCCAGATGTGGAACAGGAGTCGAACCTGCGACCTACGCATGGCGAATGCGCTGCTCTACCCAACTGAGCTATCCAGTGGCGGAGATGCCGGGAGTCGAACCCAGACCCTTGCGGGAAACCACTTCATCACCATGACGGCCGTTTCCAGCAACGCGGCATGTGCGGCAGCGACGAGCCCTTTGACATCGGGCCCGGTCACCGCACACCGGTGGGGTGGTACCCCCAACCTGTGAGCGTTTGCCTTTCACGGCAGACTCATTGGCGCCCGAGCTCAGCTCAGGCGCGATCCTTTCGGCAGGCGCGAAGCCAGCCAGTCATGCACGTCGGCGCGGATGTGCCTGCCTTCGAGCAAAAAATCCTCGAAGCGACTCGGCACGTACGGCAGGTACAGCAGCGGCATGCTCGCCTCTTCCGGCGTTCGGTTGGCCTTGCGACCATTGCAGGCGCCGCACGCGGTGACCAGGTTCATCCAGGTCCAGCCGCCCCCGCGTGATTCGGGCACGATGTGTTCGCATTGCAGATCTCGTTCATGAAAGCGTTGGCCGCAATAGGCGCAGGTGTGGCGGTCGCGGCGAAACAATTTCAGCTTCGCCATCGACGGCGTCACATCGAACAGGTTGATGCGCGGCGCACCGCGCAGCGCGATGATCGGGTGCACCTCGATCAGCGATTGGCGGCCGGTGGCCGCGTTCATGCCGCCGCGCAGCGTGGTCAGCGGCCTGTCGCCATCGGTCCACGCCACCGTGTCGGTCGCGTAATGCAGAGCGGCGTGCTCGAGCGTGATCCAACGCTGCGGCGTGCCTTGAATGTCCAGTTGCAGTACATGCTGGTGCATGACGTTCTCCTCTCAGCTTTTGTCGTGGCTGACGGAGCACACCAGCGACCCCGTCAGCCTTTCACACACAAGACCTGCTTGAGCGTGTGTTCCACGCTCACCAGGTCCGCTTGCGCGGCCATCACCGCGTCGATGTCCTTGTAGGCACCGGGTATCTCGTCTAGCACGCCTTCGTCCTTGCGGCACTCGACGCCGGCGGTCTGCGCCGCCAGCGCGTCCAGGTCGAACAAGCGCTTGGCCGCACCACGCGAGTGGCGTCGGCCCGCGCCGTGCGAGCACGAGCAGTACGCCAACGGGTTGCCCTTGCCGCGCACGATGTAGCTCTTGGCGCCCATCGAGCCGGGGATGATCCCGAGCTGACCTTCGCGCGCACTCACTGCCCCCTTGCGGGTGATCCACACCTTCGCCCCGAAGTGTTCTTCGACAGTCGCGTAGTTGTGGTGGCAGTTGATCGCTTCCTTGGTCGAGCCGATCTCGCGCCCCAGCGTTTCGCGCAAGGCGCGCATCACGCGGAACATCATCAGATCGCGGTTCAGCGCTGCGTAGTCCTGCGCCCACTGCAAGGCTTCGACGTACTGGTGGAACTCGGGCGTGCCCTCGTTCAACCAGGCCAGGTCGCGATCGGGCAGCCCGACACCTGCTTTCACGCAGGCTTCGCGGGCCATGCCCACGGCCGCTTCGCCGATCGTCTTGCCGATGTTGCGCGAGCCCGAGTGCAGCATCACCCACACCGCGCCGGCCTCGTCCAGGCACAGCTCGATGAAATGGTTGCCACCGCCCAGCGTGCCGATCTGCTTCCAGATGCGGCGTGCGTCGAGCGAGCCGAGCACTTGCAGGATCGAGAGCTTCTCGAAGCGCAGGAACAGCGCGTCCATGCGCTGCTTCAGCACCTTGCCATGCGCGGCTTCGTGCGTCGGGTTCACTTCCTTGTCGTGGGCCGCGAAGCCCACCGGCACCAAGGCCTCGATCGCCGAGCGCACGGCGGCCAGGCTGGCCGGCAGGTCGTTGGCGGTCATGTCGGTGCGCACCGCGCACATGCCGCAGCCGATGTCGACACCGACGGCGGCCGGGATGATCGCGCCGCGGGTCGGGATCACCGAGCCCACGGTCGCGCCCTTGCCCAGGTGCACGTCCGGCATGATGGCCACGTGGCCCGCCACGATCGGCAGGCCCGCGATGTTTCGGATTTGAGACAGCGCCTGGTGATCCACCTCGACGCCCTCGGTCCATCCCTGGACGTTCTTCATCAGCTCCATGGCTGTTCTCCTTGTTGTTGTTCGAATGGTGGTGCGCCCGGGTGAGTTCGAATCACCGGCCTCGGCCTTCGGAGAGCCGCGCTCTTCCGTCACGGCGCCCCAGGTCTCGGCAAGCCGAGCCCGCCCCCGAGGGGATCAAGGAACTCGGGAGCGGCCCTTCGTTTCCTTGAGCGCTACGGGCGCAAGAATCTGGTAGCCCCCGGGAATTTCGAAATCCCGACCGTCGCCTTGTAAGGGCGCTGCTCTGCCTCTGAGCTAGGGGGCTGTTTGGTGGCAGGGGCGGCAGGATTGCTCGGGCTTCCGCCCTCAGCCTTCGGCACGTGGCAAGCCACGTCCTGCTGCTTCGCAGCAGAGCGAACCTGCGTTCACTGGTTCAAAGCCAGCTGTCTGAGGCCACTCGACTACACCCCGGTTGTTGAAGATGGTGCGGGCGCAGGGGATCGAACCCTGACCTGCCGGTTAAAAGCCGGCTGCTCTACCCTTGAGCTACACCCACGAAGTTGGTATCTCGTACGGGGGTCGAACCCGTGTTCCGACATTGAAAGCGTCGTGTCCTGACCGTTAGACGAACGAGACATAGATGGTGAGCCGCGAGAGCTCGCCTGGATTGGTAGTCCGAGGTGGGAACGATCCACCGACCTGAGCCTTATGAGGGCTCTGCTCTGCCACTGAGCTATCGGACCCGTTCAGAGGGCGTCACTCGCGGTGGTAGTCATTGCGCAGTGATCCGTCAAAAGCAGCCGCTGCGCAGGCAGCAGCGCTTGAAAGCTGAGCGCAGATCCGCATGGGCACGGATCGTTGCGGCCGAGCTTCTCCAGAAGCTCTTTGTCGCCGCGCACCGTGCGCATGCCACGCTTCACGCCGGTTTCCGACGGGAAGCCTTTGCGCCGCTTACTCGTGACCTCGAAAGCAGAACTGGTCGGCGTGTTGATGCTTCTTCATGATGGTCTCCTTGGACTGAAATGAGTCGTCTCGTCTCGACTCGGTGTTGGTGCCGCAGGAGGGCATCGAACCCCCGCACCCGGTGCTTCAAACCGGTGCTCTACCGGCTGAGCTACCGCGGCGTATCTGTTGTCAGCTTCTGGCGGAGAGCACAGGAGTCGAACCTGTTCAGCGTTTTCACGCCGGCTTCGACTTAGCAAGTCGACCCCTTACCGATCGGGCAGCTCTCCCAAATGGTGATGGTCCCCTCGGCTCGACTTGAACGAGCATGCCTTGCGGCCACGGCTTCTGAGACCGTTGCGTCTGCCATTTCCGCCACGAGGGGGTTGATTGAATCGATGCGCTCAGGGGTGACCGGTCGGAGTCGAACCGACATCAGCGGACCCACAATCCGCGGCTCTGCCATTGAGCTACGGCCACACCTGAGCGCACCTTTGGTGAAGGGATTGGTCTCGGCGGCAGGTTTCGAACCTGCGACCTCATGCTCCCGAAACATGCGCGCTGCCTTCTGCGCTACACCGAGACGAAACTTGGGTCCCCGCGGGTGGGTAGGTTCAACGCCTTCAGGCGTTGGACGTGACGCAGTCACGGGCCGAGGGCCGCGGGCTTGCCCGCGCAACCACCGACTTATCAAGACGGTGCTCTACCACTGAGCTACGCGAGGTTGTTTGATTGGCTCCCCGACACGGGTTCGAACCGCGGACCTTCCGGTTAACAGCCGGACGCATCTACCAACTGAGCTATCGGGGAATGGACTCGGGAGCCGGATTTGAACCGGCGTGGGCATGCGCCAGCGGATTTGCAATCCGCCGCCTTCGACCGCTTGGCTATCCCGAGATGGAAAGAGTGGCGAGCATGCACGGAGTCGAACCGCGAACCGTCGGATTTGGAATCCGGTGCTCTGCCAATTGAGCTACGCACTCGTGAATGAAAGTGTTGGAGCGGGCGGCGCGAATCGAACGCGCGACACGCTGCTTGGAAGACAGAAGCTCTACCGCTGAGCTACGCCCGCAATGTGGTGGGTGCGGATGGATTCGAACCACCGTGCCTTTAGGAACCTGGTTTACAGCCAGGCGCGTTCGACCGCTCTGCCACACACCCAATCTCTGGATTTCGGCTTACGCCAGCATCCGGCTCTCGATGCGAGCCCGGTTCAGCAGGTCGATCTGCCTGCGGATGTAGCGCATGAAGAGCAGCGCCTTGTCTCGCGCCAACATCGTTGCATTGCCGACATCGGCGACTGGGACCGGGAAATCGAACCCGTCTTCGGTGCGGTACCACAGCTCACCTTCCTTGAAGCGCACGAAGGTGACCTGCTTGTTGTCTTCGACCATGTATTTCAATGACAGCATGTTGACCTCCGTGGTGTGCTGTGGGTTGATGAATTGGCGCCTTCTGCACGACTCGAACGTGCGACCTCCGGCTTCGTAGACCGGCGCTCTGAATCCAACTGAGCTAAGAAGGCAGGAAATGAATTGGCGCCCCGTGCGGGATTTGCTCTGCTGGGCTTGCCCAGCAGGACGTCGCTTGCGACGGGCCGAAGGCCGAGCGCGTAGCGCGAGCAACCCGCGGCTTCCGGCTAGACAGGCCGGCACTCTGGCCGCTGAGTTAACGAGGCAGATGAATAGACTATTTTTGGTGGAGATGACAGGCATGCTCGCTACGCTCGGCCTGCGGCCCGTTGCTGTGCAACGTCCTGACCGGCGAGCCGGTCAGAGCAAACCCGCAACCCGCTGCGTGCAAGGCGGCTGCTCTTCCAGTTGAGCTACACCCCCCATGAAGTGTCCGGTGACGGGTTCCGGTGCCGCCCAATCGTTGCGGCCGATTTCCACCCTCGAAGCGTGAGCTCGACGAGGGCTTGTGTTGTTCCATGAGAAATCTCATCGCGGTTGTGCTCCAGCGCGAGGGCGGGTGACCGCCAAAGCGCTGACTCGCTGCACGACGTGGGCGTCCCCGCGGCGCACATCCCGATCGCCTCTGCACTTTGTGAGGCGCTGCATGACCGTGGTGCCGAAGCACACCCGCCATGAGACTTGGAGCGGAAACCGGGGATCGAACCCGGGGCCTCGACCGTGGCATGGTCGCGCTCTCCCACTGAGCTACATCCGCTTGAATTTGCAAGGACTCGCTGCTCGGGATGTGAGCAGCGGTCCTCGCGGCAACTTGTTAAAGAGCAGGCCGATGCACCGCTGTGCGTCGGGGCGACCATCGGCCGACCGGTAGTGCAAACCCTTCAGGGCATGCGAGAAACAAAAAGGCCCGGATCCTTGCTGGAATCCGGGCCTCGACGTGTGTTCGAGTTGGAAGGGGTGTGCGCCTACGCGCCTCCCTCGCCCGGTGGCAACCAATCCTCACAACCGTTCGACCCCATGGGTCGAAGGCTCGGACTGGCGTGCCGATGCTTCATCGTGACGACGGCCAGCTGGCCGTTGCCAAAGGCGGCACGCACGAACGCCCACTGGCCCGACTGGGTCAGCGCGTTGTGGGTGATAGGGCCTAGGGATTTCACGATGAATGCTTCAGTGAATGATTGCTTGAGATCTGGGTGCAGCAGCCCCAATGGCTGCAACAGGATTCGGACTGTAAAGACTCTTCACTAGCGCGTCAAGCGGTCGCGCCGAAGTTTGTTGTTTCGAAGACGACGGCCCGTGCTCAATGCGAGCAGACCGCGTCCCAGCTCAGCCCGTGTTTCTGCAGGTACTTGCGCAAACGGTCGGCGTCATTCACCACGCTGCGCTGCGTACGCGAGCGGTGAAAGAGCTTGCGCCCCGCATCCGACAGCGTCTTCGATTCGCGGCACACGCGGACCACCGCTTCGAGCTGCAGGCGGTCGAACAGGTCCAGCGCGTCGAGGGCTTCTTCGCCCATCAGCGCGTCGAGCCGGGCGCCTTCGGGCGCGCCGGCCGAGCCCGCGTGCTGCCAATGCCAGCGCAGCCGCTGCAACTCGGCCTCGACCAGCGCGCTGGAGATGCGGCCACCATCCGCCAGTGTCGCCAACCGCGAAACGCTGGCCGACAGGTCACGAAAGTTGCCCGGCCAGGTGGCTTCGGGCGATTGCGCAAAGCGCAGGTACTGTGCCTTGGCCTCGGCGCTGAAGCGAACCGCGCGGCCCGACTCGGCGGCGGCGCGCGCCAGCAGATGCTCGATGTTCGGTTCCAGGTCTTCGGGCCGTTGCGCAAGGCCGGGCAGCGTGTACGACCACAGGTTGATCCGGGCGTACAGGTCTTCGCGGAAGCGCCCGGCTGCCACGTCGATGCGCAGGTCGCGGTTGGTGCCGGCGATCAGCTGGAAGTCGCTCGTGACCTCGCGGTCGCTGCCCATCGGGAAGAAGCGCTTTTCTTCCACCGCCTTCAACAGCATGGCCTGCTCGTCCAGGCCCAGCTCGCCGATCTCGTCGAGAAACAGCACGCCCTCGTGCGCGGTGCGCAAAAGGCCGGCGCGGTCGGCCGCCGCGCCGGTGAACGAGCCCTTCTTGTGGCCGAACAGGGTGGACGCTGCGCCGTCGCCGTGCAGCGTGGCGCAGTTGACCTCGACGAATTCGCCCTTCATCTGATGCCGCGCCTTCTTCAGCTCGAACATCCGGCGCGCGAGGTGCGACTTGCCCGCGCCGGTCGGCCCGGTCAGCAGGATCGGCGCGCGTGAGCGCACGGCGACACGCTCGATCTCGTCGATCAGCGCATTGAATCGTCTGTTGCGCGTGGCGATGCCACTCTTCAAGAAATCGACCGCATTGCGTTGCTCGGCTTCGAAGCGCTGTGCCAGTGCGTCGTAGCGCGACAGGTCGAGGTCGATCAGCGCATAGCTGCCGGGGTCGCCCTGCACCTGCTTCTTCGGTGGTGCTGTCTGCAGCAGCACGCCGGGGATGAAGCGCGATTCGACCAGCAGGAACATGCAGATCTGCGCGACGTGGGTGCCGGTGGTGATGTGCGTCCAGTACTGCTCGCGGTCGGTGTCGAAGCGGTAGCCGCGTGTCCAGTCGTACAGCGCGGCGTAGACCTCGCCGAAGTCCCATGGGTCGGCGATGGCCATCTCGACCAGCCGCACCTCGGTGTCGGGCGAGACGGTGGCGATGTCTTGCTTCACGCGCTGCGCCAGGGCCGCGTGGGTCGGCGTGTAGATCAACTCCAGCCGATGCACGAGGGTGTCTTCGTGCTGGGCCAGCGACACGGTGGGGCGCCACTTCTCCCACCGCCCGGCGCCCTGGCCCGAATCGAGCTGGGTGCCGAGAAAGCCGATCACGACAGTCTTCTTTGGCATGGCGATACAGATAAATGGCTAGCTTGAATGCTAGCAGTTGGTCGAGTTGTTGCAGCGCGCTGTGCGTGAACTCTTGCGATGAGATGGAAATAAGTCCTTTTAAATCAACAAGATAGAAGGCGCCTGAGGTGTTGGCTGGTCAACCTGGCACACCCGTTGCAATAGAAGAAGCACAAAAGTTGAATGCAAGAACAAGGAGAACACCATGGTCAACACCCAGCTGTTTCATTCGAGCAAGGGTGCGCTGCTGCCTCAGGCGAAGGCCACCAACCACCACGGCGCGCCCGCCTATGCGCTGAGCCCGCGTCACCAGCTGGCGCAGCTGGCGGCCACTGGTTGCCTGAGCCAGACCTTCTATGCCAATGCTGAAACCCAGCTCGACCAGGTGCTGGCGTTGGCGCAGCAGGTGGACCCGGCCTTCGTCGCGAAGACGGCGATCTACGCTCGCTCAGCTGGCCACATGAAGGACATGCCGGCGCTACTGGCTGCGACGCTGGCGGTGCGTGATGTGGCGCTGCTGAACGATGTGTTCGGCCGTGTGGTCGACAGCGGCAAGATGCTGCGCAACTTCGTGCAGATCGTGCGCAGTGGTGTCGTGGGTCGCAAGTCGCTCGGTTCGCGCCCGAAGAAGCTGGTCCAGCATTGGCTGTTGAGCGCGAGCGAAAAGCAGCTGCTGGCGGCTTCGGTGGGCAACACGCCGTCGTTGGCCGACGTGGTGAAGATGGTCCACCCGGCGCCGGCGCAGGCCTGGCGCGCAGCCTGGTTTGCCTGGTTGCTGGGCAAGCCGTTCGTCGAGGCTCAGCTGCCGCCGATCACGCAAGCGTTTGAACGCTTCAAGCGTGGCATGGCGTTGGGTGTGGCGGCGTCGATGGACGTGCCGGATGTGCCGTTCCAGATGCTGACCGCGTTGCAGTTGAGCACTGCGCAGTGGGCGCAGATCGCCCGCGCCGGGTCGTGGCAGATGGTGCGTCAGAACCTGAACACCTTTGCCCGTCACGGTGTGTTCGGTGTCGATGGCATGGCCGAGGTGATCGCCGCCAAGCTGCGTGACCCGCAGGCCGTGGCGAAGGCGCGAGTGCTGCCGTACCAGCTGATGTCGGCCTTCATGGCGACCGGCGACACGGTGCCGGTGATCGTTCGCGATGCGCTGCAGGACGCGATGGAAGCGGCGTTGGCCAACGTGCCGGCGTTCGATGGCCGTGTGGTGGTGTGCCCCGACGTGTCGGGCTCGATGAGCTCGGCGGTGACGGGCCACCGTGGTTCGGCGACGTCGAGCGTGCGTTGCATCGACGTTGCGGCCCTGGTGGCGGCGGCGGTGTTGCGCAAGAACCCGTCGGCGCGGGTGATGCCGTTCGAGCAGAGCGTGGTGAAGCTGGCGTTGAACGCCCGCGACTCGGTGATGACCAACGCGAAGGCGCTGGCGTCCATCGGGGGTGGGGGTACCAACTGCAGCGCGCCGCTGACCTGGTTGAACTGGGAGAAAGCGCAGGTGGACGTGGTGATCCTCGTCTCGGACAACGAGTCGTGGGTCGACGCGCGCCGCCATGGGGCGACGCAGACGATGCGCGAGTGGGCGGAGCTGAAGCAGCGCTGCCCGCAAGCCAAGCTGGTCTGCATCGACATCCAGCCGCACGGCACCACGCAGGCGGCCGAGCGCGCCGACATCATGAATGTCGGCGGCTTCTCGGACGCGGTGTTCACGCAGGTGGCGCAGTTCGCCCAAGGGCAGATCGGCGCCGATCACTGGGTCGGCGAGATCGACAAGATCTCGTTGAACGTGCAATGAAGAAGATGAAAGTCACTGGGAGGTGAGGACGGTGCCGCAGGCGAATGCACACAGGAATACAGCACCCATTGGCCACGCGGGCCCGCAAGCCCGCAGCCGGGCAACCGGCCGGCCGCTCTTGTGAACCTGGTCGCCTGCGGCACCCATCCAACCTCGACGGCTGTCGGGTGGCGAATGCTTGGTGTGGACTACATCCTTTCCCGATCAAAGTCTCACCATTTCTCTCGTCGCCACCCGAGAGCCGTTGAAGCAGAAGAGTTCGAAGCGCGAATGCCAGCAGGACTACATTGGAGCCGTGGGGGTTCGATCCCCCAACCGGGCAACCGGACCGGCAGTTGTCTTGCGCCCTCTTGTCGCGCCATATTTTTTGATGTCGCGCTGCGAATGCAGATGGAACTACAGCTTTGGGTGCTCGTGGTCGCGGGTTCGATCCCCGCCGGTCCCCTATCAACGGGACCGTAGCTCAGCGGTAGAGCACGATACGTTTCATCGAATCTCGTCGCAGCGAGACATCTCTTTTCTCAGGTACTGACCATGGAACAACAAAACTACAACGAAGAAACCATTCCCGGCGGCGTGCCGGTGAAGATGTGGACCCGCGGCGTGCCGGTCGAAGACGAAGCCAAGCGCCAGCTGGCGAATGCCGCGCGACTGCCGATCGTCTTCAAGCACATCGCGGCGATGCCGGACGTGCACCTGGGCATCGGTGCCACCGTCGGCTCGGTGATCCCGACGCTGAAGGCGATCATCCCGGCCGCGGTGGGGGTGGACATCGGCTGCGGCATGATGGCCTGCAAGACCACGCTGCGTGCCGAAGACCTGCCCGACAACCTGGGGCCCCTGCGTTCGGCGATCGAGCGTGCGGTGCCGCATGGCCGCTCGCCCGGCGCGCGTGACCCCGGTGCGTGGGGCAAGATCCCCGGCGCGGTGGACACCGCCTGGTCGCAGCTGGAGCCCGAGTTCACCGAGCTGTGCCGCGACTACCCGAAGCTGGAGAAGACCAACCACCGCAACCACCTGGGCACGCTGGGCACGGGCAACCACTTCATCGAGGTCTGCCTCGACGAGGAAGGCGCCGTGTGGTTCATGCTGCACTCGGGCTCGCGCGGTGTCGGCAACGCGATCGGCACGATGTTCATCGAGCTGGCCAAGCAGGACGCGCTGCGCAACAACGCCAACCTGCCGGACCGTGACTTGGCGTACTTCGAAGAGGGTGCGCGCTACTTTGGTGACTACGTGCGTGCGGTGGGTTGGGCGCAGAAGTTCGCGAAGCAGAACCGCGAGGTGATGATGCGCCGCGTGATCGAGGCCGCGAAGACCGTGCTGCACAAGAACTTCCAGAGCCACATCGAGGCGGTGAACTGCCACCACAACTACGTGCAGAAAGAAACGCACTTCGGCCAAGACGTGTTCGTGACCCGCAAGGGTGCGGTGAGCGCGAAGAAGGGCGAGCTGGGCATCATCCCGGGCAGCATGGGCGCGCGCAGCTACATCGTGCGCGGCAAGGGAAACGCCGAGAGCTTCGAAAGCTGCTCGCATGGCGCCGGCCGCACGATGAGCCGCGGCGAAGCCAAGCGCCGCTTCACGCTGGCCGACCACCGCGCGGCGACCGAAGGCGTCGAATGCCGCAAAGACAAGGACGTGATCGACGAGATCCCGATGGCCTACAAGGACATCGACGCGGTGATGGACGCGCAGAAGGACCTGGTCGAGGTGGTGCACACGCTGAAGCAGGTGGTCTGCGTAAAAGGTTGACCCCCGCTTGCGGGGTACCGCAAGCGCCCCCCGAGGGGGCACCCGGCTGGCTTGGGAGCGGCCCGGCGCTCGGCCGGGCACGCTTCGATCGAGCGACGAGAAACAAGGAAGAGGGAGAAACCACATGATTGAACTGGACGGCTCCGCCGGCGAAGGCGGGGGCCAGATCCTGCGCACCGGCCTGGCGCTGGCGATGTGCACCGGCCAGCCGCTGCGCATCCACAGCATCCGTGCCAAGCGCGCGAAGCCCGGGCTGATGCGCCAGCACCTGTCGTGCGTGCAGGCCGCTCAGGCGGTCAGCGGGGCCACTGTCAGTGGCGCCGAGCTGGGCTCGTCGGCGCTGCAGTTCGAGCCGGGCGCGGTGCGGGCCGGTGACTACCGCTTTGCCGTCGGCACGGCCGGCAGTTGCACGCTGGTGCTGCAGACGGTGTTGCCGGTGCTGATGCGCGCCGAGGCGTCCAGCCGCATCGAGCTGAGCGGTGGCACCCACAACCCGATGGCGCCGCCGTTTCACTTCATCGAGCGCTGCTTCGCGCCGCTGCTCAAGCGCATGGGCGTGGGCCTGGCGCTGCAACTGCGTCGGCACGGCTTCTATCCCGCCGGCGGCGGCGAAGCGGTGGCGACGATCGCGCCGGCCGAGCATGGCCTGCAGCCGTTCGACCTGCTGCATCGCGGCGCACTGCGCGAGGCGTATGCCGAGTGCCTGGTGCCGGGCCTGTCGCGTGGCGTGGCCAACCGAGAGCTGTCGACGCTGGGTGAAGCGATGGGCTGGTCGCCCGACCAGCTGCACACGCCGGCTGTTCGACAAGACGAAGGCCCCGGCAACGCGCTGATGGCGACGCTGGCTTATGAGCAGGTGACCGAGCTGGTCACCGCGTTCGGTGAGAAGAACCGCAGTGCCGAAAGCGTGGCCGCGGCGGTGGTGGCCGAGCTGCGCGCTTTCCAGGCGAGTGCTGCGGCGGTGGGCCCGCACCTGGCCGACCAACTGGCCCTGCCGCTGGCGCTGGCGGTGCACGATAGCGGCCGCGCCGCCGCCTACGGCTTCACCGAGCTGACCGAGCATGCCCGCACCAACTTCCAGGTCATCGAGGCGTTTCTGCCGGTGCGTTGCGAGACGCAAGGCGCTGGCGACGGCTGGCGCGTGACGATCAGCCCGCGTTGACCGGGCCGAAGCGGCCGCCATCGGTAACAAGCACCGGTGTGCAGCCGCTTTTCGGCCGATCGCCGCGGCGCCATCCCGGCGACATTGGGGGCCCTCGAATGCGACTCGCGTTTGGCGACCCCACACCATGCCCTTGCCCGCTTCCTCTGGTCAGATCCTCTACGTGCTCGACGTGGCGCAGAAGCTGCACGAGATGGAAAACGGCCGCCTGCGGCTGGACCCGGTGGCCTACAAGCTGTTCGCCCGCCGCCTGAAGCAGGCGCTGGCCGGCTGTTCGCCCCGTGACCTGCCCGCCAATGTGTCGCAGGCGCCCGCGCTGCGCGAAGCACTGGCCGACCGCTACTTCGTCGAGCACGGCCACTTCATGAACGAGCAGGCTGCGGCCGACATCGCCTGGGCGACGATCGACCGCGTGCAAGATCGCCTGCGCGGCTGAGCTGACCGATCTCTTCAGCGGGCCCGCGCGCGCAGCTCGCGCACGCCACGCCCCAGGCGCTTGCGCAGCAGCGTGCGCAGCGTCACCCCATCTGCATAGCCCACCTCGGCCGCGATCTTCTCGATATCGGCCGGGCTGGTGCGCAGCAGGTGCACCGCGCGTTCGACGCGCAAATCCTGAAAGTACGACAACGGCGACTTGCCGAGCACGGCCTCGAGCCGGCGCTGCAGCGTGCGTTTGCTGGTCGCCAGGGCATCGGCCGCGGCGTCGAGCGAAAAGCCTTGGTCGAGGCGCCCGCGGGCCCAGCGCTCGAAACGCTGCACCAGCGGGTCGGCATGCGCCAGGTGGTCGGGGATCATGAACGCGGCTTGTGAGGGCCGCGAATCGACCAGCAGGTAACGCGCGACGACCGCCGCCAGCTCCGGGCTGGCCCGGCGCACCAGCCACAGTGCGAGGTCGAGGTGGCCGATGGCCGCGCCGGCGGTGACGAAATCGCCCGAGGGCACCAGCATGCGCGACTCGTCGAGCCGCACGCCCGGGTAGCGCTGGCGAAACAGCGGCCCGAGCCACCAGGTGGTGGTGGCCTCGTGGCCTTCGAGCAGGCCCGATTCGGCGAGCAGAAAGCCGCCGATGCAGGCCGCCGCCACGCGTGCACCGCCGCCATGCCAATCGCCCAGCTGGGCCGCGCCGTCGCGCGTGTCGGGCCGCGCCAAGGCCTGCACCAAAGGCTCGGGCATCTTGGTGCCCAGCGCCGGCACGACGACCCAGTCCGGGTGCGGGCAGGCGCCCACCGGCTGCACCGGCACCCGCAGGCCGAGCGCGGTGTTCACCTGCTTGCGCACGCCCACCACCGTGATGTCGAAGCGCGGCGCCGGCAGCTGCTGCAGCGCGGCGAGCTCGTTCGCGGTGGTGAGGGTGTCGCACACCGACGCCAGCCCGGTATCGAACACGCCATCGAGCGCCAGCACTGCGACCTTCATGGCGCATATGGTATCGAAAATGTCATTTGCGGCAATGGTGAGAAAACGCTTGGATGTCGACACTGGCCCCCGTCGAATCAACGACGAACCCTTCAACCAGGAGTCACCCCATGATCAAGCTCGCCCTGTTCGCCCGCCTCGAAGCCAAGCCCGGCAAGGAGGCCGAGGTGGCCCAGTTCCTGCAAGCTGCGCTGACGATGGCGCGCGACGAGCCGGCCACGCCGATCTGGCTTGCGCTGCGCTTGTCGCCGACCACGTTCGGCGTCTTCGACGCTTTCCACGACGAGGCCGGCCGCCAGGGCCATCTGACCGGCCCGATCGCGCAGGCGTTGATGGCCAAGGCGCCCGAGCTGTTTGCCAGCCCACCGGCTATCGAGCCGATCGAGGTGCTGGGCCTGAAGAACAGCGGCGCCGTCTGACGAGCGTTGAAACGCTCAGGCCGGTGCGGCCGGGTGTTGCGCCGCCCGGCGCGACAGGCGCACTGCACCGGCCGCGTCCACCGCCAACGTGCGGTAGTGCTCGGCGTACAGGCGACGCAGTCGCACCACGTCTTTCTCGTAATCGCGCGCCAGCTGGGCCTTGTGGCGCGCGGTGAGCAGGCGCCCGCCGACCTTGAAGAACTTGCGTTCTTCTTCACGCAGGTGGTGGTGCACCTTGTGGCTCAGCGCGGCCATCGTCTCGGCCCATTCGGCGCTGGCCTTGTCGCGCACGCTCAGGTCTTCGCACAGTTCTTCGATGTCGTGGTGTTCGGACAAGGCGTGGCGTGTCGCGCTGAGCCCCGAGTCGGTCATCAGCATCGGCACGTAGAGAAAGCGCTCTTCGGCAGCGGCATGGGCTTCGAGCTCGACCTTCAACTGCAGAAACAGCATCTCGCGCCGCTGCGGGTGGCGCGTGCGCGTCAGGCGGCGGCACAGGCTGCGCTGGATCGCGTGGCTGTCGCGCAAGGCGTCGAAGAGGGTGGGGGTGGTCATCGGTCAAGTCCTGCGTGTGTCGGCCGCGGCTCGGCCATCGCGGCCCAGTGTGGGCGGCGCCGGCGGCGCGCCGTGTAGGAAGCGGGCGACGCGCGTTGTAGGACCGGCCGCCGCGTCAGTGCCGAGCGCGCGGCGAGCCCCAGGCGGGTGCCTGGCTGCGGGGCGGCGGCAAGCCGGCCGGCGGCACGACGTGTTCGTCCGCCGTCAGGCCGGTGGGCAGCCCGAGCCGCTTGGCCAAGTGCGCGGCGTCATACGGCGCATGCACCTTCACATCGTTGTCGAAATAGCAGTAGACGTCGCGCCGGGCACGGCGCGGCGCCGCCTTGGGCGACGCGAGGTGGGCATCGGCCACCTGCCGGCCGTTGCGCCAGGTGGCGATGCGCTGGGCCCAGCGGTCGAGCGCCGCGCTGCTGTAGCCGCTGGCGTACAGCTCTTGGTCGCCATGCAGCCGCAGGTAGACGACGTCGGCGCTCAGGTCTTCCAGCTGGGGCCACTTGCCGGCAGTGTCGGCCACCACCAGCGCCACCTGGTGGCGCCGCAGCATCGCGATGAAGCCGGGGTCGATGAAACTCGCGTGGCGGATCTCCAGCGCATGGCGCAGTGGCTGCGGGTGCTGCACACGCAGCAGGCTGCGGCCGTTCAGGCGCTCGTCGTGCCGACGCGCCAAGGCGAGGGCTGCATCGCTGTCGTGCGGCAGCAACTTGAAGAAGGCCTCGAAGCGCGCCGGGTCGTAGGGCAGGTGAGGCGGGCATTGCCACAGCAGCGGCCCCAGCTTGTCACCGAGTGCGAAGACACCCGAAGCAAAGAAATTCGCCAGTGGTTGCTGCACATCCTTCAGGCGTCGCAGGTGCGTGATGTAACGCGGGCCCTTGACCGCGAAGACGAAATCTTCGGGTGTTTCGTCGTGCCACTGCTCGAACGATTCCGGCCGCTGCAATGCATAGAAGGTGCCATTGATCTCGATCGTCGGCAGCATGCGCGAGGCGAAGGCCAATTCTTGCCGCTGGGGCAGCTTGGGTGGGTAGAACACGCCGCGCCACGGCGCATAGCGCCAGCCCGAGATGCCGATGCGGATGTCGCCATGTGCTGCAGCCATGCCGTGGTCCGGCAATCGGCGCGCCCGCCATTCTGTGTCCAGTTAAATGGATTCGTATTCCTGTAAACTGGAACGTATGGACATCAACACCCGCATCGGCCGCCGTGTGCGCGAACTGCGTGACACCCACGGCCTGTCGCTGGATGCGCTGGCCGAGCGCAGCGGCGTCAGCCGTTCCAACATTTCGCTGATCGAACGGGGCCAGAGCAGCCCCACCGCCGTCGTGCTGGACAAGCTGGCCGCCGCGCTGGGCGTGACCGTGGCCTCGCTGTTCGAAGACAGCGTCGCGGCGTTGGCCGAGCCTTCACCGATGGCCCGCGTCGCCGAGCAGCCGCTGTGGACCGACCCGGCCACCGGCTATGTGCGGCGCAATGTGTCGCCGGCGGCGCGCTCGCCGATCCAGCTGGTCGACGTGATCTTCCCGGCCGGCCAGCGCATCGCCTACGACAGCGGCCCGCGCGAGTCCGAGGTCCACCAACAGGTCTGGATGATCGATGGCGCGATGGAGATGACGGTCGGCGACACGCACTGGTGCCTGGAGACCGGCGACTGCCTCGCGATGCGGCTGGATCAGCCGATCGTCTACCGCAACCCGACCCGCTCGCCCGCGCGTTACCTGGTCGCGCTGGTGACCCTGCCTTTCATGCCCACCCGGAGAAACGGATGACCGAGCCAATGACGATCCGGCGCGTTGGCGCCAACGAAGCCGCGGCCTGTGTCGAGGAGCTGGCTGATCTGCTGATCGACTGCGTCGAAGGCGGGGCGTCGGTCAGCTTCATGTGGCCGTTGCCGCGCGAGCGGGCGCTGGCCTTCTGGCGTGACGTGGCCGAGGGCGTGGCCCGAGGCGAGCGCGTGCTGCTGGTGGCCGACGATGCCGACGGGCGGTTGGTCGGCACGGTGCAGCTGATCACCGGCCTGCCCGACAACCAGCCTCACCGCGCCGACGTGGCCAAGATGCTGGTGCACCGCCGCGCCCGCCGCCGCGGCATCGCGCAGCGGCTGATGGCGGCGCTCGACGACGAAGCCCGCGCCGAGGAGAAAACGGTGCTGGTGCTGGACACCGTGACCGGCGGCGATGCCGAGCGCCTGTACCAGCGCGCCGGCTGGCAGCGGGTGGGCGAGGTGCCGAAATACGCGCTGATGCCCAACGGCGATTTCTGCGGTACGACCTTCTTCTACAAGCACTTGTAGGCGCCGCTGCGGCATCATCGCGGGCGAGGGCCCGCGCCGATCGGGCTGGGAAGGGAGCCCGACGTGAACCAGAAGAAGTTCCTCCGCACCGCCACCCTGGCCGGGTGCATCGCCGCCGCCAGCGCGGCCCAGGCCTTCAGCGTGCAGACTTTCTCGCCGCAGGGCGAGACGGCACAGGTGCGGCAGGTGCGCGCCACCTTCAGCGAACCGATGGTGCGCTTCGGCGACCCGCGGCTGCCGGCGCCGTTCGACCTCGCCTGCCCGACGCCGGGCAGCGGCCGCTGGGTCGACGACAAGACCTGGGTCTTCGACTTCAAGGAAGACGTGCCGGCCGGCACGGCCTGCCAGTTGACCGCCAAGCCGGGCCTGAAGGCGCTGGCTGGCGGTGAGCTCACGGGCCCGGCGCGCTACGCCTTCAACACCGGCGGCCCGATCGTCAAGCGCGCGCATCCGTTCGACAGCGGCTATGGCGGCGGCCGCATCGAAGAAGAGCAGGTCTTTGCGCTGCTGCTCAACGGCACGGCCACGGCCGAAAGCATCGAGCGTTTCGGGCACTGCCAGGTCTCGTCGCTGGGTGAGCGGATCCCGCTCAAGGTGATCACCGGCACGGTGCGCGACGAGATCCTGAAGGCGGTCAATCTGCGGGCGCAGCAGGCGCGGGTGGTGACGGTGCGCTGCGCGCGGCCGCTGCCACCGGGCGCCAAGCTCGACCTGGTCTGGGGCAAGGGCATCGCCACGCCCTCGGGCGTGGCGAACTCGGCCGACAAGCGCCTGAGCTACGAGGTGCGGCCGCCGTTCAACGCCAGCTTCACCTGCGAGCGCGAGAACTCACGCGCCGATTGCCTGCCGATCCGCCCGCTGCGGCTGGAGTTTTCGTCGCCGGTGCCGCGCAACGTGGCCGAGCGCGTCGCGCTCGTCACCCCGTCGGGTGAGCGCCTGGCGCCGCAGCTCGAAACCGGCCGCGGCGACCAGACCGAACAGCTGCTGTCGTTCTGGGACCGGGGCATGCAGCGCTTTCTGTGGCTGATCGGCCGCAGCGCGGGCAAGACCAGCGACGCGGCCGCGCTGCGGGCGCAAGAAGGTGTCAGCGCGGTGCAGTGGAAGGCGGCGCTGCCCGAGACCGCGGCCTTGCGCATCGAGCTGCCACCCGGCTTGAAAGACGATGCCGGCCGCGTGCTGGCCAACGCCAGCCAGTTTCCGCTGGCGGTCAAGACCGCCGGTGCGCCGGCGCTGGCCAAATTCGCCGCGGCGCCCTTCGGCATTCTGGAGCTGAACGCCGAACCGCTGCTGCCGGTGACCTTGCGCCATGTCGAGCCCGACCTCATGGTCAAGGGCGCCAGCGCGACCGGCCCGCTGCCGGTGCGCGATGTGCGCCTGACCGACGACAAGCAGATCGTCGCCTGGCTGGCCAAGGTCAAGCGTTACCAGGAGCGCTGGCTGCCGCGCTCGGTGGTCGAGGCGGAGCTCGGCATCAAGCTGCCGCCGCCCCCGGCGCCGCAGAAGCCCGCGCGCAAGACCAAACGCTACGGCGAGGAACAGGGTGAGGACTCAGGCGAGGGCGATGACGGCTACGAAGGCTATGTGGCCCCCGACGAGACCCGCAACGTGCAGACCCGCGCCGTCAGCCTCTTCGCTGGCGTCAAGGACGTGCGGCGCCTGACGCTGCCGCCCAGCGACGCGAAAGACGGCCGGCCATTCGAGGTCGTCGGCATCCCCTTGCCACAGCCGGGCTTGCACGTGGTCGAGATCGAGTCGCCGCGCCTGGGCCGCTCGCTGCTCGATCGCGAGGCGCCGATGTATGTGCGCACCACCGCGCTGGTCACCAACCTGGGCGTGCACTTCAAGTGGGGCGCGGTCAACTCGGGCGTCTGGGTCACGACACTCGACCAGGCCCAGCCGGTGGCCGACGCGCAGGTGCAGATCTCCGATTGCCACGGCGAGCCGCAATGGAGTGGCCGCACCGATGCAAAGGGCTTCGTGCTGGTGCCCAAGGTCTTGCCGCCGATGAACTGGGACGCGTGCAACGGTCGCGATGGCGAAAGCGGCACCGAGGTGGGCTATTTCGTCAGCGCGCGCAAGACCGATGCCGCCAAGGGCTGGACCGACATGGCCTTCACCTGGTCGACCTGGAACCAGGGCCTGGAGGCCTGGCGCTTCCACCTGCCGTACGCCGGTGGCCGTTGGGGCGACATCGACGACCGCGCGCAGCGCCTGCACACGGTGATGGACCGCACGCTGCTGCGCGCCGGCCAGACCTTGTCGATGAAGCACTACGCGCGGCAGGAAGAGCTGGCCGGCATCGCGCTGAGCGACGCGGCGCAGTTGCCCACCGAGCTGATCGTCACGCACCAGGGCTCGGGCCAGCGCTTCACCTTCCCGCTCAGCTGGCGCAACGGGCGTTATGCCGAGTCGAGCTTCGAGATCCCGCGTGACGCCAAGCTCGGCCGTTATGACGTGACGCTCGCGCGGCCGGGCCACGCCCAGATGACCGGTGGCTTTCGGGTCGAAGAGTTCCGCCTGCCGCTGATGACCGGCCGGCTGGTGCCGCCCAAGGCGGCGCTGGTGCAGCCGACCGAGGTGCCGATCGCGCTGCAGGTCAACTACGGCAACGGCGGTGGCGCCGCGGGGCTGGACGTGCGGGTCTCGGCCCAGCTGCGGCCAGCCGACGGCGGCGCGGCGCAGCGGGCCGAAGCCTACCCGGGCTTTCGCTTCGAGCGCCCGCGCGAGCCGCGTGAGGCCACCAACGCGCCGGCCTTCGGCGAAGACTATCTCGACGAAGACGACGAGGAGCATGCGGTCTCCCGCCGTGGTGCCAACGACGCCCGGCTGGTCGGCGACAAGCTCGCCGTCACGCTCGACAAGAACGGCGCCGGCCAGGTCAAGCTGAGCGGCCTGCCGCCGGTGCAGAGCGCCTCTGAGCTGCTGCTGCAGGCGACTTATGCCGACCCGAACGGCGAGATCCAGACGCTGTCGCAGACGGTGCCGGTGTGGCCGTCGGCGGTGGTGCTGGGCGTGCGCACCGACCGCTGGGTGTCGGTCAAGCAATCGTTGCCGACGCAGGTGCTGGCGCTGGACACCGCGGGCAAGCCGATCGCGCAGCAGGCCGTGTCGCTGCGCGCGGTGCTGCACAAGGTGCAATCGACCCGGCGCCGGCTGGTCGGTGGCTTCTATGCCTACGACAACCAGCGCGCCGACGAGGAGCTGGGCGAAGTCTGCACCGGCCGCACCGATGCGCGCGGCCTGCTGCTGTGCGACGTGCAGCTCAAGACCGCCGGCGACATCGAGCTGATCGCCAGCGCGACCGATGCCGGTGGCCATGTGGCGCGCGCTGCCGCCACCGCCTGGGTCACGCGCCAGGGCGAAACCTGGTTCGGCGGCGAGAACGACGACCGCATGGACGTGATCCCCGAGCAGCGCTCTTACGAGCCGGGGCAGACCGCGCGCTTCCAGGTGCGCATGCCGTTTCGCCATGCGACCGCGCTGCTGGCGATCGAGCGCAACGGCATCCTCGAAACCCGCACCATCGATCTGCACGGCAAGGACCCGACGATCGACTTGCCGGTCAAGCCCGAATGGGGGCCTAACGTCTATGTGTCGGTGCTGGCGGTGCGCGGCCGGCTGCGCGAGGTGCCGTGGTATTCGTTCTTCCAGTGGGGCTGGAGGTCGCCATCGCAATGGTGGAGCGACTACAAGCAGGCCGGTGAGCCGGTGCAGCCGCCGACCGCGATGGTCGACCTGGCCAAGCCGGCCTTCAAGTACGGCATCGCCGAGATCCTGGTCGGCACGGCGGGCCACAGGCTGAAGGTCGAGGTCACGACCGACAAACCCAGCTACCCGGTCCGCGCGCAGGCGCAGGTCAGGCTGAAGGTCACGCTGCCCAACGGCCAGCCGGCGCCGGCCGGCACCGAGGTGGCACTGGCCGCTGTCGACGAAGCGCTGCTGGAGCTGATGCCCAACGCGAGCTGGGACCTGCTCGGCGCGATGATCCGCCACCGCGACTACGACGTGGAGACCTCGACCGCGCAGATGCAGATCATCGGCAAGCGGCACTTCGGCAAGAAGGCGGCGCCGGCCGGTGGTGGTGGCGGCAACTTCCCGACGCGCGAGCTGTTCGACACGCTGTTGTTGTGGAACCCGCACGTCACGCTGGACGCGAACGGCCAGGCCACGCTCAACGTGCCGCTGAACGACGCGCTGACGAGCTTTCGCATCGTCGCGGTGGCCGACGCGGTGCAGGGCACTAACGCCGGCCTGTTCGGCACCGGCCAGGCCAGTATCCGCAGCACACAGGATCTGCAGATCCTCGCCGGCCTGCCGCCGCTGGTGCGCGAGGGCGATCGCTACCGCGCCAGCGTCACGCTGCGCAACACCACCGCGCAGGCGATGGAGGTCAAGCTGAGCGCCAGCGTCAACAGCAGCGAAGGGGCGCAGACGATGGCACCGCAAACGCTGCGCATCGAGCCGAACGGCGCGCAAGAAGCGGCCTGGGATGCGCTGGTGCCGTTCAACGTCAAGTCACTCGACTGGTCATTGCAGGCCGAGAGCGCGAGCGCACGCGACAAGATGAAGTTCACTCAGAAGGTGGTTGAAGCGGTGCCGATCACGGTGCAGCAGGCCACGCTGGTGCAGCTGGACAAGGCGGCATCGCTTGCCGTGGCACCGCCACAAACCGCCTTGCGCGATGCCAAGGGCGTGATGCGCGGCGGCATCGATGTCGGCTTGAAGCCCAAGCTGGCCGACGGCCTGCCAGGGGTGCGCGAGTATTTCTGGCGCTACCCATGGAGCTGCCTGGAGCAGCAGGCGTCGATCGCGATCGGCCTGCGCGACGCGCCGCGTTGGCAGTCGCTGATGGAGCGGCTGCCGCTGTACCTGGACGACGATGGCCTGGCGCACTACTTTCCGCCCGGCGCCGACAGCCGCAACACCGGCAGCGACACGCTCACCGCCTACCTGCTGTCGATCAGCGCCGAAGCGGGCAGCGACTACGCGATCCCCGATGCGGCCAAGAGCCGGATGGAGGCGGGGTTGGTCGCGTTCGTCGAAGGCCGGCTGGAGCGCAAGTTCTGGGTGCCCGCCTTCCTGAAGAACGGCGACCTCGATGTGCGCAAGCTGAGCGCGCTCGAAGCGCTGTCGCGCAGCGGCAAGGTGCAGCCGCGCATGCTGCAGGCCATCCAGATCCTGCCCAACCAGTGGCCGACCGCGGCGGTGATCGACTGGTTGATGCTGCTGGACCGCACGCCCAACCTGCCCGAGCGCGAACAGCGCATCGCCGAGGCCGAGAACATCCTGCGCGCGCGCTTGAACGTGCAGGGCACGCGGGTGGGCTTCTCGACCGAGCGCGACGACAACTGGTGGTGGCTGATGGCTAACGGCGACAGCAACGCGGTGCGCCTGCTGCTGGCCGTGATGCAACGCCCGGGCTGGAAGGACGACATGCCGCGGCTGGTGACCGGCGCGCTGCAGCGCCACCAGTACGGGCATTGGTCGACCACGCCGGCCAACGCCTGGGGCGTGCTGGCGATCGAGGCTTTCTCGCGCCGCTTCGAGAGCGAGTCGGTCCACGGCAGCACCAAGGCCGGCTTCGACGGCGCGCCGGCGCTGAGCTGGGACTGGGGCGCCAAGCCGCAAGGCGGCACCTTGGCCATGGGCTGGCCGGCGCCGAAGATCGGTGCGGCCTCGGCGCCCCTGTCTGCCGGTGACTTGAAGGTCACGCAAGAGGGCATGGGCAAGCCGTGGCTCACGCTGATCTCGAAGGCCGCGGTGCCTGTCGACAAACCCTTCTCGTCGGGCTACCGGATCGAGAAGACGCTGACCCCGGTCGAGCAAAAGACCAAGGGCGTGTACAGCCGCGGCGATGTCTACCGCATCACGCTGAAGATCGATGCGCAGGCCGACATGACCTGGGTGGTGGTGCACGACCCGATCCCGGGGGGCGCGGCGCTGCTGGGCAGCGGGCTGGGGCGCGACAGTGCCTTGTCGACCGACGGCGAAAAGAGCGACAGCCGCGGCTGGCTGGCCTATGAAGAGCGCAGCTTCGAGGCCTTTCGCGCCTACTACCGCTACCTGCCCAAGGGCCCGCTGGTGCTGGAGTACACCGTGCGGCTCAACAACCCCGGCGACTTCGGCCTGCCGCAGACGCGGGTCGAGGCGATGTACGCGCCCGAGATGTTCGGCGAGTCGCCGAACGCGCGCTGGGTGGTCGCGCCGTGAGGCGGTGGCGGCTCGCCGCGGGCACCGCGCTGCTGCTGGCAGCGGCCGCGGCGTGCGCCGGTGAGTTGCCGCGCTTCGACGAGGTCAAGGCCGCCTGGCGCCCGTCCGACCAGGTGTTGCTGGACCGGCATGGCGAGCCGCTGCAGACGCTGCGCACCAACCTCAAGGTGCGCAAGCTCGACTGGGTGCCTCTGACCGAGGTGTCGCCCGCCGTGCGCACCGCGCTGCTGCTGTCGGAGGACAAGCGCTTCTACGAGCACAGCGGCATCGACTGGTCGGCGGTCGGCGCGGCCGCGTTCGGCAACCTGTGGAACACGCGCACGCGCGGCGCGTCCACACTGACGATGCAGCTCGCCGGGCTGCTGGACCCGGAGGCGAGCGGGCGCGGCGGCAGCCGCGGTGTCGGCGCCAAGCTGACGCAGGCCGGCACCGCGCTCGTGCTGGACCAGCGTTGGCGCAAGGACCAGATCCTCGAGGCCTACCTGAACCTGGTGCCGTTCCGCGGCGAGCAGGTCGGCATCGCGGCGATGTCGGCCACGCTGTTCGGCAAGCGGCCAAGCGGGCTGGACGCGCAAGAGGCGGCCATCGCGGTGGCGCTGTTGCGGGCGCCGAACGCGACGCCGGTCGTCGTCAGCCAGCGGGCCTGCGGCCTCTTGCGCGAGCAGCGGCTGGATTGCGCCGGCCTCGAAGGCGCTACGGTCTTCGCGCTGGGCCACACCGTGGCGGCGCGGCTGGATGCCGATGCGCAGCTGGCCCCGCACCTGGCGCGCCGGCTGCTGCGCGGCGAAACAGCGGCGCAGGTGCGCAGCACACTGGACGCCGGCCTGCAGCGTTTCGCGCGCGACACGCTGCGCCGCCAACTGGCCGAGCTGCGCGGCCGGCAGGTCGACGATGGCGCGCTGCTGGTGATCGACAACGCCAGCGGCGAGGTGCTGGCCTGGGTGGGGTCGAGCGGGCCCGAGCTGTCGCAGGCCGGTGAGGTCGACGGGGTGCTCGCGCGCCGCCAGGCAGGATCGACCTTGAAGCCCTTCTTGTACGAACTGGCGATCGAGCAACGCTGGCTGACCGCGGCCTCGCTGATCGACGATTCGCCGCTGGGGCTCGAGACGGTGGGCGGGCTGTACATCCCGCAGAACTACGACCACCGCTTCAAGGGGCTGGTGTCGGTGCGCACCGCGCTGGCCAGCTCGCTCAACGTGCCGGCGGTGCGCACGCTGGTGGTGGTCACGCCCGAGGCTTTCCACGAGCGCTTGCAGGCGCTGGGCCTGGGCCTGCGCGAAAGCGGCGGCTACTACGGCCACAGCCTGGCGCTCGGCTCGGCCGAGGTCGCGCTGGCCGACCTGGCCAATGCCTACCGTGCGCTGGCCAATGGCGGCCGTGTTTCAACACTGCGCTTCAAGCCGGCCGATGCGAAGGCGGCGCCCCGCAGCGTGATGGACCCAGCGGCCAGTTTCATCGTCGCCGACATGCTGGCCGACCGCGAAGCCCGCGCGGTCACCTTCGGCCTCCACAACGCGCTGGCCACACGACGCTGGAGCGCGGTCAAGACCGGCACCAGCAAGGACATGCGCGACAACTGGTGCATCGGCTTCTCGCGCCGCCACACGGTGGCGGTGTGGGTCGGCAACGCCAGCGGCCAGCCGATGGCCGATGTCTCCGGCGTCAGCGGCGCCGCGCCGATCTGGCGCGCGGTGATGGACGAGCTCTGGCGGCGCGAGGCCGAGCCTGCCGCGGCGGTGCCGCCGCCGGGCCTGGTGCACCAGCCGCTGCGCTTCGAGCCGGCGGTCGAGCCGCCGCGCAGCGAGTGGTTTCTGGCCGGCACCGAGCAGGCCAAGGTCGTGCGCGCCGAGCAGGCCCCCGCGTCGGCGCTGATCGCTCAACCGATCGACCGCACCGTGCTGGCGCTCGACCCCGACATCCCGCCCGCCGCGCAAAAGATGCGCATCGCCCCGGCCCACGCGTTGCCGGGCGGCTGGCGCTGGCGCCTCGATGGCAAGCTGCTCGGCGCAGCGCAGCCGATGCAGTGGCTGCCTTGGCCCGGCGCGCACAAGCTGGAGCTGCTGGATGCGCGCGGCGCGGTGCGCGAGGCGGTGGCCTTCGAGGTGCGCGGGGCGCAGGCCAGGGCACAGCGGGTGGCGCAGCAGGCGCGTTGACGGTGTGAGGGGGGGCTGTGGGTGGGCTGAACGAAAGACCACAGATTTTTCAATCGAGGGCTCATGTCCGGCCTGCGCTGGCCGAAGACCCAGCGATGCGCGCCGTGCCCCCACACCAGCCGAGGTTTCCTGCCGCCATGCGCCTGTGCACTATTCATCGACTTGGCGCGCCGCTGCATCGGCCCTGGACGAGTTTGGGGAAAACCCGGTATAATCCATTTTCCTGCCGCGCTCAACCGGCCGCACCATTGGGCGGATCCACGGGAACCCGTCACCCAGCGCGCGAGACCGTCGTGCACCCATCGGGGCACGTCCGGAAGACCGAAGCCCGCTGCCAACACATTGGTTGCGGGCTTTTTCTTGTGGTGCGGGGTTCGCCGAAGGCGCGGGGCCCATGCCCCGGCAGCTTTCAATCTGGTCCGCGACCCCCAACTGGGTCGTGGGCGGCCTTGTTAATTCATCCGCGTCGAGCCTGGTGATGCGGGTGTCCGGTCCACCGGCCGGTCCAACCCAGGTGGGTCACGTTCTCAGCTCTTCCAGCCCCTAGGAATCGAATGTCCGAAAAGTCGACCGCCGCGCGCACGGCAACCGCCAAGACTACCGCCACCGCCACTGCCGCGCCGGCCAAGCGCGCGACCAAGCGCACTGCCGCCGCTGCAGCTCCGGCGAAAGCGGCCGCCCCGGTGAAAGCGCCGGCGCCGGCCAAAACGAAGGGCAAGGCCAAGGCCGCGCCGATCCCGCTGGAAGACGATTTCGATGCCGAGCTCGAAGACCTGACCGCGGGTGAAGACGGTGCCGAGGCCGCTGTCGGCGCCGAAGCCGGCGACGCGACCACCGAGACCGCCAAGGTCAAGCCGCTGCGGATGAAGGTGCCCAAGTCCAAGGAACGCGCGCTGATCCGCGAGTTCGGCCTGGACTCCACCACGCTGACCGAAGAAGAAGCCGCCAAGCGCCGCAGCGACCTGAAGACGCTGGTCAAGATGGGCAAGACCCGCGGCTACCTGGTCCAGCAAGAAATCAACGATCACCTGCCCGAGAAGCTCGTCGACCCCGAGGTGATCGAGGCGACGGTGAAGATGCTCAACGACATGGGCATCGCCGTCTACGAGCGCGCGCCCGATGCTGCCACCTTGCTGGTGGCCGGTGGTGCCGGCACGGCGACGACCGAAGAAGAAGCCGAAGAAGCCGCCGAAGCCGCGCTGTCGACCGTCGACTCCGACTTCGGCCGCACGACCGACCCGGTGCGCATGTACATGCGCGACATGGGGCTGTTCGAGCTGCTGACCCGCGAAGGCGAGATCGAGATCGCCAAGCGCATCGAAGGCGGCATGCAGGCCATGATGCTGGCGGTCTCGTCGTCGCCGCTGGTGGTGGCCGAGGTCTTGTCGTATGCCGACAAGATCGCCACCGGTGAGCTGGCCATCTCCGATGTCGTCGACGGTTTCGTCGTCGCCGACGAGGCCGACGACTACGTGGCCGAAGAAGACACCGATTCGTTCGACGACAGCGAAGACGACGATGACGACGGCAACGGCGGCAGCCGCGCGATGACCCGTCGCCTCGAAGAAATGAAGGCCCAGGCGCTGGACAAGTTCGCCGCCATGCGCGAAAGCTTCGGCAAGCTGCGGGTCGCGTTCGAGAAGCACGGCCACGGCTCTGCCGCCTACGACGCCGCGCAGCGTGTGCTCAGCGACCAGCTGATGACCATCCGCTTCACGGTCAAGACGATCGACAAGCTGTGCGGCCTGCTGCGCCTGCAGGTCGACGGTGTGCGCCGCTACGAGCGCGAGATCCGCCGCATCGCGGTCGACCGCTGCGGCATGCCGCAAGAGCATTTCATCGAGCATTTCCCGCCCAACGCGCTGAACCTCGACTGGGTCCTGAGCGAAGCCGCCGCCGGCCGCCCCTACAGCGCCGCGATGGGCCGCCACGTGGCCGCGCTGCAAGAGCTGCAGGGCAAGCTGGTCGACCTGCAGTCCAAGGCGGTGATCCCGCTGAGCGAGCTGAAGGCGATCAACCAGAAGATGAACGAAGGCGAACGCGCCTCGCTCAACGCGAAGAAGGAGATGATCGAGGCCAACCTGCGCCTGGTGATCTCGATCGCGAAGAAGTACGTCAACCGCGGCATGCAGTTCCTCGACCTGATCCAGGAAGGCAACGTCGGCTTGATGAAGGCGGTCGACAAGTTCGAATACCGCCGCGGCTTCAAGTTCTCGACCTACGCGACCTGGTGGATCCGCCAGGCGATCACCCGCGCCATCGCCGACCAGGCGCGCACGATCCGCGTGCCGGTGCACATGATCGAGTCGATCAACAAGCTGAACCGGGTCAGCCGCGTCTACCTGCAAGAGTTCGGCGTCGAGCCCGACCTGGCGACGCTGGCCGAGAAGCTCGAGATGCCCGAGTCCAAGATCAAGCAGATCATGAAGATCGCCAAGGAGCCGGTGTCGCTCGAATCACCGGTCGGTGACGATGGCGACACGACGCTGGGTGACTTCCTCGAGGACAGCCACAACGTGGCGCCGATGGAAGCGGCGATGCAGTCGGGCCTGCGCGCGGTGATCGCCGAGCTGCTGGACGGGTTGACCGCGCGCGAAGCCAAGGTCATGCGCATGCGCTTCGGCATCGACATGAGCAGCGACCACACGCTCGACGAGGTCGGCAAGCAGTTCGACGTGACGCGCGAGCGCATCCGCCAAATCGAAGCCAAGGCCATCCGCAAGCTCAAGCACCCGAGCCGCTCGGACAAGCTGCGTACCTTCGCCGACGGCCTCGCCTGAGGCGACGCTGAATCAGCCCCCGCGAGGGCTGTGAAGTACCGGCGCCTGGCACACCGCGGCCGGGCGCCGCTCGTTGCGGCCGCTCAACGAGGCAGGGTCTTCGGATCGACGTCGTAGCGGAACTTGTAGGACTCCTTCAGCTTCTTGATCTCGGCGGCGTTGTCGAGCAGAAACTGGTTGAACTCCTTGATCACCTCGGGGTGGGCCTTGCTGGACAAGGCAAACCGGCTGAATTGGTAGGGCAGGCTCGCGTCGAAGCCGGCCTCGGCCGACAGCCCAGCGCCCGCCAGGTAGCTGGCCACCACGTCGGCGTTCAGGTAGACGCCGTCGACACGGTGGCTCAGCAGCATCTGCATCACCGCCTCGACCGAGTTGAGCTCCTCGATGGCCAGCGCCTTGCGCTGGACCAGGGGGTAGTAGTCGATCGGTGACCAGCCGCGCGGCATCGCGATCCGCTGGAGGGTGGTGATCGGCTTGCCGATGTCCTCCCGGCGCCGGCTGATGCCGTCCACGTACTCGATCACGCCCTGGCTGTAGTAGATCTTGTGGCCGCGCTTCAGGTCGGCCAGCCAGTCCGGGTTGTCGGGGTACTGAAAGTCGATGTCGCCGCGCAGCAGCTCCTTGACCATCCGCACGTAGGGACGCGGCTGGTAGTTGAAGTCGTAGCCCTTCTTGCGCGCGAACAGGTCCAGCACATCGCGGCCGAAGCCGTCGTAGCGGCCGTTGACGGTGAAGTAGTGCGGGGCGTAATAGAACTCCTCGACCCCCACGGTGAACACCTGGTGCTCAGCGCCCGCCGTTTGCGGCAGGGCCGCCACGGGCAACAGGAGCAGGGCCAGCAGAACCATGCTTCGCTTGGGCATCCGGCGCTCCTTGCAGGAACCAACCCCTCCTGGGCGGGCACGCCACCACGTCGCCTCGGCGAGGCCGCTGTCGGTCTGTCGCTTCAGCTGTCGGTCGTGCCGCCGACCTACTCTAGCCCTTTGGCCGTGCGCTGGCAAAGCGGTGGCGGCTCGCCCGGCCGGCCGGCCTACGGCCGCAGCGCGTAGGCCTGCTCGAACAGCGCCAGCAGCGCCGCATTGACCGGCGGCAGGCCGTCGATCACCTGCTTGGCCCAGTCGAAGTACTCGCGCCGCCGCTGCAGCGACCAATCGGCCGGCGGCGAGCTGGCGATGTCGCGCAGGTTGCAGATCTTGTCGGCCAGCTTGACCAGCGATGCGCCCGGGCTCTTGTGCGGCGCATGCGCCACCTGCAGGGCCTTGCGCTGGTGCTTGGGCAAGGCCTTGTCGTCGGTGACCTCGTCGACGATGCCCGCGACCGCCGCGCCAAACCGCTCGCGCAGCTCATCGAGCGTGGTCTCGGTGTCTTCGACCGTGTCGTGCAGGATCGCGGCCATCAGCACATCGGGGTCGTCGATGCCGATGTCGACCGCCAGCAACTGGGCCAGCGCCACCGGGTGGTTGATGTAGGGGCTGGCCTCGCGGTCCTTGCGGCGCTGGTCGCGGTGGCGTTGCGCGGCAAAGTGGATCGCGTCGAGCAATCGGGCCGTGGGGGTCAGCGGGGTCATCGGTGCTCCGTTCGGTCGCCGGTTCAGCCCGGCGTGGCCTGGCTGGCGCGGGGCGCGCGCGCCGCACGCGCGGGCCGCTTCGGCGCGGCCGGGCGGCGCCGGCCGGCCGCCGGCCCGGTGGGGACTGCCGCGCCCGGGCGGAACAGCGGCTCTTGCTCGAACAACTGCACCACCCAGTCGATGAACACACGCAGGCGCCGGCTCATGTGGCGGCGCGAGGCGTGCGCGATGTAGATCGGCTTGTCGTCGCAGGCCCAGTCGGGCATCAGCCGCACCAGCCGGCCGTCGGCCAGCGCGTCCTTGACCAGGTAGCTGCAGATGCACATCACGCCCAGCCCCGCCAGGCCGGCGGCCAGGTAGGCGTTGCTCTCGTTCAGCGACAGTGTGCTGCGGCCCTGCACGGTCAGCCGCTGGCCGTCGCGCTCGAAGGCCATCGGGCGCGGCTTGCCGCTGCCGGGCATGAACAGCGTCAGCACGCGGTGCTGCGGGTCTTCCAGGTCGGCCGGGTGGGCCGGCGTGCCGTGCTCGCGCAGGTACTGCGGCGAGGCGCAGGTGATGTAGTTCATCACGCCCAGCCGGCGGGCCACCAGCGACTCGTCGTCGACACCGCCGCCGCGGATCACGCAGTCCACGTTCTGGCCGATCACGTCGCTGACCACGTCGCCGACACCGAGGTTGATCTCGATGTCGGGGTAGCGGGCATGGAACTGCGGCAGCGCCGGGATCAGGAACTGGCGCGCGATCGCCGCGCCGATGTCGACCCGCAGCCGGCCCTGCGGCGCGGCCTGCGCATCGACCACGCTGGCCTCCAGCGCCTGCCAGTCGTTGAGCCAGCCGGCCGCGCGCTCGTACAGCCGCTGGCCGTCCGGCGTGACGCTCAGGCGCCGGGTCGTGCGGTGGATCAGCTTGGTGCGCAGGTGCGATTCCAGGTCCTGCACCGAGCGGGTCACCGCGGCGTTGGTGGCGTCGAGCGAGGCCGCCGCCTTGGTGAAGCTGCCGCATTCGACGACGCGGGCGAAGGCTTGCAGGGCAGCGAACTTGTCCATCCGATCAATTGTTGCACCACGGAAAAACAGCCCGCCTGCCCGGGCGCTTGTTTGCCGGCGGGCCTCGGCCTATCGTGCGGTCCGCGTCTTCCACCAGCGCCGGGCGGGCTTTTGCGGCCCGCGTCGGCGGCGGCGCGGCAGGTCGGTGAACATCCGGCCCCGGGGGCCCGACAGCCCCGCGCCGATGGAAGCACACGTTCGAAGAAGACACAGCAAGGACATTCCCAATGACGTATCCCACCGCATTCGCCCGATCCACCCTCGCCATCGCACTGGCCACCGGCCTGTGGGCCGGCCCCGCCTCGGCGCAGACGCTGCCCGCGCCGACCCTGGCCAAGGCCCAGGCCGGCTACCTGCGCATGATGCTCGGCGATGCCGAGGTCACCGCGCTGTCCGACGGCACCGTGGTGCTGGACTCGAGCATCCTGACCGGCGCCAAGCCCGAGCACATCAAGGACCTGCTGAACCAGGCCCACCAGACCGGCCCGCTGCACACCTCGTTCAATGCCTACCTGGTCAAGACCGGCGACAAGCTGGTGCTGGTCGACACCGGCGCCGGCAGCTTCTTCGGCCCGACGCTGAACAAGCTGCAGGCCGGCATGAAGGCCGCCGGCTACACGCCCGACCAGGTCACCGACATCCTGATCACCCATCTGCATGCCGACCACGTCGGCGGCCTGGTCAACGGCGAGGCGATCCAGTTCCCGAACGCCGTCGTGCATGCCGACAAGGCCGAGCTGGACTACTGGCTCGACACCGCCAAGGCCGAGGCCGCGCCGAAGGAGGCGCAGGGCTTTTTCAAGATGGCGCAGGCGGCGCTGACGCCGTATGTGAAGGCCGGCAAGGTCAAGCCGTTCGAAGGCGCGACCGAGATGGTGCCGGGCATCCGCACGCAGCCGACGCACGGCCACACGCCGGGCCACAGCTTCTACGTGCTGGAGAGCAAGGGCCAGAAGCTGGTGTTCTGGGGCGACCTGTTGCACTTCGAAGAGGTGCAGTTCCCCGAGCCGACCATCACCGTCGCGTTCGACGTCGACCAGAAGGCCGCCAAGGCCCAGCGCCTGGCCGCGTTTGCCGACGCGGCCAAGCAGGGTTACCTGGTCGCGCCTTCGCACGTCACCTTCCCCGGCATCGGCCACCTGCGCAAGCAAGGGGCCGGTTATGTCTGGCTGCCGGTGCGCTACGTCAACGACGCGCACTGAGCGTCGAACGCCCCCAGGCGGGCGGCGGCGCTCAGCACCGCCAGCACGCCGGCGGTGTCGGCATCGGCATGCCGGGCGGCGCCGAAGCGGGTGCCGGCCACGCCCGGCGCCGCCAGCTCGACGAGGGCCCAGCCAGGCCCGGCGGGCGCGCCGTGGCTGTCCAGGCGCGCACCGGGCGCCAGCGCGGCCAGCGCCGCGTGCAGCACGCTGGGGCCCGCGCCGCGGCGGCGCTGCGCCACGCCGCCGGCCAGCAGGTCGATCTCGATCGCCCAACCGCCGTCGGCCGCGGTCACCCGGTGTTGCCGATAGGCCAGCGCCAGGCCGTCGGCCTGCGGCGCCAGGTAGGTCTGGGTGAACAGCGCCCACAGCTGCGCCGCGCTGACCTCGGCCTCGCTCGCGTCGGCATGGCGCTGCACCACGGCGCTGAACTCCACCTGCATCCGGCGCGGCATCACCAGGCCGTGCTCGCGCTGCAGCAGGTAGGCGATGCCGCCCTTGCCCGACTGGCTGTTGACGCGGATCACGCTGTCGTAGCTGCGGCCCAGGTCTTTCGGGTCGATCGGCAGGTAGGGCACCTCCCAGGGCGCATCGTCGGCCTGGGCGGCCAGGCCCTTCTTGATCGCGTCCTGGTGCGAGCCGGAGAAGGCGGTGAACACCAGGTCGCCCACATAGGGGTGGCGGGGGTGGATCGGCAGCGCGGTGCAGTCTTCGACCACCCGCGCCACCGCGGCGATGTCCGAAAAATCCAGCCCCGGGTGGATGCCCTGGCTGTACAGGTTCAGCGCCAGCGTCACCAGGTCGACATTGCCACTGCGCTCGCCGTTGCCGAACAGGCAGCCTTCCACCCGCTGCGCGCCGGCCAGCAGCGCCAGCTCGGCGCAGGCCACGCCGGTGCCGCGGTCGTTGTGCGGGTGCACCGACAACACCAGGTGTTCGCGCTGCGGCAGGTGGCGGTCCATCCACTCGATCTGGTCGGCGAACACGTTGGGCGTGGCCACCTCCACCGTTGTCGGCAGGTTGATCACCATGGGCCGGCCGGGCCCGGCGGCCCAAGCCTCGATCGCGGTGGCGCAGGCGTCGAGCGAAACCTCGAGCTCGGTCATGCAAAAGGTTTCGGGCGAGTACTGCAGCACCCATTCGGTCTCGGGCTGCGCATCGGTCAGCCGCCTGATCAGCTCGACATGCTCGCGCACCAGCGCCATCACCTCGGCCACGCTGAGGCCGAAGACCAGCCGCCGCCAGGCCGGCGCGGTGGCGTTGTACAGGTGGATGGTGGCGCGGCGCGCGCCGCGCAGCGAGGCCACGGTGCGCTCGACCAGCTCGGCCCGCGCCGGCGTCATCACCATCGGCATCACCTGCGGCGGGATCAGGTCACGCTCGACCAGGTGGCGCACCACGTCGAAATCGATCTGCGAGGCGGCCGGAAAACCCAGCTCGATCTCGCGCAGGCCCACGGCCACCAACTGGTCGAACAGGCGCAGCTTGCGGGCCTGGTTCATCGGCTCGAACAAGGCCTGGTTGCCATCGCGCAGGTCGGTCGACAGCCAGATCGGGGCATGGGTCAGGCTGCGCGACGGCCAGCGGCGGTCGGGCAAGTGCACAGCGGGGGCGGGGCGGTATTTGGATTGCGGGTTGGAAAGCATGAAGCGGCCATCGAGAGAAGGGGCTCGTCGAGCGAGCACGGCAGCGCTTGGCGGGGCGCGCCGGGTCACCGCGGCGGGTGACCCGGGCAGGCCGGTGCCAGGCAGCAGAGGGCGCAGGCTTCCCTGGGGCTTCTGCGGGCAGAAGCCGCTCGCGTGGCCGGGATCGGGGGAAGAAGAGGCTGAAAAGCCGCGAGCGCGGCCGCCTTAGCGCACGAGCCGATCCCGGCCGGGCGCTAGGCTCGGCTTTAGGGAGGTCGGTGTGCGTGCAATCACGAAGTTAGTGTCCTGTCTCAGGAATACGCTGCATTGGACGGGTCGCAATGGGGATGATAGCGAGGCGCGAAGCCTGACTGATACCCAGTGGTATCAGTCAGGCTTTGCAACGCTGCTAGCGCCCCATTTCGGCCCGCCCTTCGGGTTCGACCAGATGGCGCCCTCGCACGCCCGGTCATCAGGGCAGATACGCTGGGTATCTGCCCAGCCGCCCGGCCGCACGATCATCACCATCTGGTCGAATCTCAATGCAGCGTACTCCTGAGACAGGACACCAAGCTAACAGCAAGCGCCCGCCTCGGTCAACGACCGGGCGGGCGCTTGAAGGTCAAAGCGGGTCAGCGGCGGGCTCAGCGCAAAGCCAACTCGGCAGCCGCCGGTGCCCGGCCGAGCGTCGGCAGCGCCAGGCGCCACAGGCGAATCGCGCGGCCCAGGAACACACCGCTCATGGCACCGTACAGCAGGCTGATGGCCCAGGCGAAGGTGGTGTTGTGCGCCAGACCCGGCTGCAGCGACATCGCCACGCCCGCCGCGTATTTGGTGCAGAAGATGCCCATCATCATCGCCAGGGGCACCGCGCTGCCGGGCAGCGTGACCGCGCGTGCGGTGTCGTCATAGGCGGTGCCGGCCGGCAGCGGGCGCCGCAGCACCAGCAGCGCGCTGACGCTGAGTGCTTTCAGCCAACCCAGCAGCACCCAGGGCTGCGAGGCGAAGCCCGCCCAGACGCCATAGAACGACAGCGCCAGCATCGCCAACGGCAGGATCGACACCTTCACCAGGCTGGCGCGGCGGCTGGCCAGTTGCGACAGGCCGATCGCCAGCAGCACGGCGAACAGGCCGAAGACCCAACGCGGGGTGTGAAGAAGAATCTGCATCAGCATCTTGGGCTCCAGGGAAGGGGTTGAACTTCGATGGGCGCCATGGTGCCGGGCGGGTGCCGGGCCCGCGAGCGGGTTGCGACCGGCGGTGGCCGGCCGGCGCGAATGGCGCCGGGCCGGCGTGAACGGTGGCCTGCGGCGTCAGCTCGCCCAGGCTGAAACGATGCGCGCGGCGGCCGCCACCACGTCGTTGCGCGGCAGGGCGTCTGGCGCCGGCTGGGTCGTGTAGACCACCAGCACCAGCGGCGCGCGATGCGGCCGCCACAGCACGGCGATGTCGTTGGCGGTGCCGTGGGCGCCGGTGCCGGTCTTGTCGCCGGTGCGCCAGTCGGCCGGCACGCCGGCACGGATGCGTTCGGCACCGGTCGTCGAGCCGCGCAGCCAGGTCTGCAGCTGGTCGCGCTGCAGCGCCGGCAGCGCGTCGCCCAGCGCCAGCTTGTGCAGGCTGCGGCCCACCGCCTCGGGCGTGGTGGTGTCGCGTGGGTCACCCGGCCGTGCGGTGTTGAGCTCGGTCTCCCAGCGGTCGAGGCGAAAGGCCGGGTCGCCGATGCTGCGCGCGAACGCCGTCACCGCGGCCGGGCCGCCAAGGCGCTTGAGCAGCACGTTGGCGGCGGTGTTGTCGCTGAGCTGAACCGTGGCCGCGCACAAGTCGGCCACGCGCATGCCGGCACCGACATGCTGCTCGGTGATCGGCGAATAGCTGACGAGGTCGCGCTTCGAATAGGCCAGGCGCTGCTGCAGCAGGCGCGGCTCGTGCACGCTGCGCCGCAGCACCGCGGCGGCCAGCATCATCTTGAAGGTGCTGCAGAAGGGGAAGCGCTCATCGGCGCGGTGGCCGAGCTGTGCGCCGCTGGCGGCGTCGAGCGCAAAGAGGCCGAGGCGGCCGCCGAAGTCGGCCTCCAGGCGTTGCAGTAGCGCGCGGGCCGCGTTGGCGTCGGGCGCGGTCTGGGACTGGGCGAGCTGAGGCCAAGCGACCAGCGCAGCGGTGCCGCACAGCAGACGGCGTCGGGTGTCGAAGAGGGTCTGCATCGCGCTCATTGTGCTGAGCGCGCCTGCCATTCCTGGTCCGTGATTTCGTAGACCGCCGTGTCCATGTCGTACCAGCGCTCGACACCGCGGTAACGCATGCCCAGGCGCTGCATCACCTTGGCCGACGCGGTGTTGTCGACGTGGCAGACCGAGGTCAGCAGCGGGGTCTTCAGCGCGTCGAAGGCCCAGCCGGCCATCGTCTGCGCGGCTTCGGTGGCCAGGCCCCGGCCCCAGTGGTCTTGCCGCAGCCGCCAGCCGATCTCGAGCGGGTTGGCGGCGTCGCGCGCCAGGTGCTGGATGCAGCCGGCGCCGACGACCTGGCCGCTGCCCTGCTCGATGAAGGCCCACCACGAGTAGCCCCATTCGGCCCAGCGGGCCTTGACGCGGCCGATGCTGGCGAGTGTGTCGTCGCGGGTTTCGGGCCGGCCGGTGATGTAGCGCATCACCACCGGGTCGCGGTTCAACTCGTACAGCCCGTCGAGGTGGGCGTCGTCGAAAGGTTCGAGGCGCAGGCGCGCGGTGCTCAGGATGGTCATGCCGCCATTCTGTGCCGGCGCGGGCGGCGGGTGGCGCCAGCCGCCGACAACCCGGCGCCCCGCGCGTGCCGTCAAGACCTGTTTCCAACTGTCACCAAGCGCGCGGAAACCCTTGCTTCACCCGGCTGCGGGGCGGACGAATCACGAGGTCTCGAATCAGGGAGATTCACCGTGTTGAACGCAGCAACAGTCCCTCGCAGCCCCTCGTTCTCGGTCGCCAACCAGCATGCGCTGGCGACGATCCTGGAGGCCAGCCAGACCAAGAGCATCATCGCCTCGCGCGACATCTTCGACATCTCGGGCATCAAGCTGTGGGCGCGCGACCAGCCGGTGTCGAGCGCCTTGCAGCGTCGGCTGCTCGACCGCCAGCTGCGCAACCCGCTCGAAAGCTGCCTGCTGGCCGAAGACGGCGTCACCGCCCACACGCTGGTGCGGGCTTTCGAGGAGCAGCTCGAGCGCGGCGGCCCGCTGGCGGCGCTGGTCCGCCCGCACGCCGGCCGCATCCTGAAAGAGGCGGCGCACCTGCCGCTGCATTCGGTGCCGCAACTGTTGCTGACGGCGTCGCAGGCGTCGCGGCCCGAGGCGTTCGACCATGCGGTGCAGGCGATGGCGCTGTGCGGCGCGATGATGGACGCGCACGGCGGCGGCGTGGCCGAACTGCGCATGGCCTTGTTGTGCGGCCTGCTGCACGACCTGGGCGAGATGTACATCGACCCGCGCCACGGCGAGGCCGATGCCGACCGCGAGCTGGACTTCGTCAGCTACCAGCAGCTGGTCGTGCACCCGCACGTGGGGCACCTGCTGATCGCGCAGCTGACCAACTACCCTGGGGCCCTGTCACGCGCCATCGCCGAGCACCACGAGCGGCTCGATGGCTCGGGCTACCCGCACGGGCTGCAGCGCGACGAGGTCTCGGCGCTGGGCCGCATGCTGGCGGTGGCCGAGGTCACGCTGGCCACGCTGCGCCACGCCGAGCGGCCGCAGCTGGCGCGCGCCAGCGTGGCGCTGCGCGCGGTGCCGGGCGAGTTCGACCTGAACTGGGCGCAGGTGGTGGAGGCCGCTGCGCGGGCCGAGGTGCCATGCCGTGCCAACCTGGGTACCGCCGATGTGCAGGCCCGGCTGGGCCGGCTCGATGGTGCTTTGCGCATGGCCGAGGAATGTGTCGCCGCGTTGACGCCGCAGGCCGAATCGCCCGCGCTGAAGGGGGCGGTGGCGCTCGGCCAGCACCTGCTGAGCCGCCTGCGCATCGGCTGGAACGCCAGCGGCCTGTGGAGCGCCCAGGCGCTGAGCGCGCGCGACGCAGCCGAGGTCGAGGCGATCGAGGAAGAGCTGGTGTTCCGGCTGCGGGCGATCGAGCGCGCCGCGCTGCTGCGCGCCGGCGAGCTGGCGCCGGGTGACGCGGCGCGCCTGGGCACCTTGTGCGAAAGCCTGCGCGCGGTCTCGGTTTAGTCGAACTCGGCCCAGACAGAGGAAGGGCCTGCCGCCATGCAGGCGAGCAGGCCCTGTGCTGTGCCGGCCGAACAGTTACTCGGCTTGGGCCGGCGCCGCGCTGGCGTCATCAACCGCCAGCGTGGTCAGCACCTGGTCGGTGATCGCGACCACCGATCCCGCGTCCAGCGACTCGGCCTCGACCGGCTGCAACGCGGCCAGCGCAGCGCTGGCCAAGGCGACCAGCAAGTACAACGGAGCGTGGAGGCGGATCATGGTGCGATCTCCCGTTTTTCAGCGAGCCCGTCAGCGGACTTCGAGCTTGTTGTCGACGCTCACGACACCCTTGACGGCTTGCGTCAATTCGGTCGCGCGTGAACGTGATGCTGCATCGGGTGCAAAGCCCGACAGGTTGACGTGGCCACTGACGGTGTCGACGTCGATCTTCAGCGCGCTCAGCTTCGGATCGCCGGCCAGCGCCGCGTTGACCTTGGCGGTGATCGCCACGTCTTCGGCCTTGCTGGCCATCTTGTCGGTCGCGCTGTCGACCTTGGCCGCCATCGTGTCGGTGGCGGTGTCGATCTTCTGCTCGGTGCGGGCCGCGGCGTTCTCGGTCGCGATCTTGGCCTCTTCGGACTTCTGCTCGGTCTTGGCGATCGCGCTGTCGAGCTTCTGGCCCGCCGTGCGGTCGTCTTGCTTGTCACAAGCCACCATCAGGAACGAAGAGACCAGGGCGACCGCCAGCATGCTGGCGTGGGTGGTGGAGCGTGAATGGAAGTTCATGTTGATTCCTCTTCTTTGTTCAGGCCGCGGGTGTGGCGGCTCACTGGGTAGCCGGCGCCCGCAAGGGGTGGCCGGGTCGTCGGTCGAAGGAAGAAAAACCCGCTCAACCGTGGATGTGAGCCTACGTACTGCGGGTCGCACCGCCTATCGGCGGGCCGCCCATCCCCTTGTCGGAAGCGGCTGACAAACTCGGTACGGCAGGCGGGCAATCGGCGTTCCCGGGGGCTGGCCTGTCAAGCCTGTCAAACCTGCAAAAAGGCAACAGGCTGCCGACGGCAGCCTGGGCAGGCGCAAGAGGCCCGTCAAACGTGCGGCCGTGCGCGCCGATCGGCGCACGGCGTGGCACGGGGTGTCACAGGCGGCTGGAGCGTGAACGGGCAAACCAGCCCGCCAGCATCGCCACCGCCGCGCCGGCCGCCACCGCGATCAGCACCGACTTCACCGGCTCGTGCTGGATGTAGCCGACCGCGCGGTCACCGGCGCGGTGGGCCTGGTCGCGCACCTGGTTGCTGGCGTCGCGGGCGCGGTCCATGCCGCGGCGCGTCAGGGCTTCCATCTGCGCGGCGGCACGGCTGAAGGCCGAGGGCGCCGTGTCGCGCATGTCGTCAACGCTCGAGTCGATGCTGTCCAGGGCACCGTTGGCGCGGCGGCGGGTGGCAGTGACGGCGTCATGGGCCTTGGTGGCCAGTTGCTCGGCCACCTGGTCCGCGGTTTCGCTGGCGGACTGGGCGAGGGTGGTGGGCTTGGTGTTCATGGAGGGTCCTTTCGATCGGCTTGGGGGAACGAGAGGCGGCCGTCAGGCCGCAATCAGCCTTTGCGCAGCAGTCCCATCAGGAACGCGGCCACGGCCATGACGAGGAAAAGAATGAACAGGATCTTGGCGATGCCCGCGGCGCCGGCGGCAATCCCGCCAAAGCCGAGCAGCGCTGCGATCAGCGCGATGACGAAGAAGACAACGGCGTAGTGCAACATCGGGTGCTCCTTGGACAACAAGGGCGGCGTGGCTGCCCTGGTTCAGACGGCTCGCAACAGGGTTGCTGCGATGGGTCCAATGTAGGCAGGCGCCTGTTCGCACTTCAGCAGCCGACAGCGCGGCTGGATGTCGGTGCGCCATGCAAGCGCACGTAGGACGAAGACTACGCCCCGATCAAACCCGTGTCGACTGTGTTGTTCAGGCCGGCGCGCCGGGCTCGTCGCCCGAGGCGGGCACCGATTCCAAGCGGCTGTCGGGGGCTGCCGCGTCGTCCGGCGGCGCCAGGGGGGCGAGCGGCAGGCGTGCCGTCAGCGTGGTGCCGCGGCCCGGCGCCGATTGCACGCTGAACTGCCCGCGCTCGGACTCGACCCGAAAGCGCATGCCCAGCAGGCCGTGGCTGCCGCTGGTCAGTTGGCCGGCGTCGAAGCCAACGCCGTTGTCGCGCACCTCGACCACGGCGCAGTCGCCCTCGCTGGTCAGCGACACCTCGATCTGCGTCGCCCGGGCGTACTTGGCGATGTTGGTCAACGACTCCTGCACCAGGCGGAACACCACCAGGTTGGCTCCGGGCCCCAGCCGCACCGGCTCGATGACCGCGTCGATCGGCACCCCCATGCGCTCGGCCGATTCGTTGCACAGGATCTCCAGCGCCGGCACCAGGCCGAGGCTGTTCAGCGTCGATGGGCGCAGGTCTTCGATGATGCGGCGCTTCAGCGCGATGCCGCTGTTCAGCGCTTCGACCAGGTGGGCCAGCCGCGGTGCCAGGTCGGGCGCGGCCTGCTGCAGCTTGGGCCGGATGCGCGCCACGTCGAGCTTGGCCGCGGTGAGCAGCGCGCCGAGTTCGTCGTGCAGGTCGCGCGCCAGGCGTGCGCGCTCGTCTTCGCGCGCGGTCTGCAGGTGGCGCGCCAGCTCGGTCAGGTCGGCGGTGCGCAGCCGCACCTCGCGCTCGAGCCGCTCGCGCTCGGCCTGGGCCTCGGCCTGGCGCTCGGCCAGCTGGCGATCGAGCAGGCGCCCGTTGCGCAGAAAACCGCTCAGCACCAGCAGGCCGACAGCCGTCAGCGCGGCCACGCCGAGCCGGCCCATCAGCAGCGTGTCGTAGACGCTGGCCAGGGCCTCGTGGCTGGCCTGGTTCTGCTGCTTCAGCAGCTCGTCGACCTCCTTGCGCAGCTGCTCCATCTGGTCGCGGCCGATGCCGGTGCGCACCATCTCGAGCGCGGTGCCGCGGGCGCCGCTCTGGTCCAGCCGCAGCGTCTCTTCCATCTCGCTGAGCTTGGCGATGACCAGCTCGGCGATGCGCTTGCGGTGCGCCTCCGAGGCCGCGTCGCCGGCCTCGGTGTAGAGCTTCTCGATCTTCTGCAGACCATCGAACACATCCGAGCGGGCCGATTGGTACGGCACCAGGTACTCGGGGCCACCGGTCAGCAAGAAGCCGCGCTCGCCCGACTCGGCGTCGGTCACGCGGCGCAGCACGCGCAGCAGCTCGTAGCGGGCCTGGTCCATCGCCGTCAGCCGCGTGAGCCGGCTGCCGGCGCCGTGGTAGGCCAGCTCGCTGAGCAGGATCATCAGGCCGGCCACCAGCACGGCCAGCGGGAACGCCAATTGCCGGTAGCGCGCTCGTCCAAGCCACGGAGCGAATCGAGGGACCATTGACCTACACTCCACTGCAATTGTTGTTCACCATCACGGGCGCGCCATGATCAGGGTCGGAATAGTGGATGACCATGTGATCGTTCGTACAGGGCTGCGCCAGTTCCTGTCCGAACAGGTCGACTTGCGTGTCACCGGCGAGGCCGCCAACGGCCGTGAGGCCTTGAACCTCGTGCGAGGCGGCGAGGTCGACGTGCTGGTGATGGACCTGTCGATGCCCGACCAGAGCGGCGTCGACGCGCTGGCCGCGATCAAGGCCCGCGAGCCCGACCTGCCGGTGCTGATCCTCAGCGGGTTTCCCGAGACGCACTACGCCACCACCTTGCTGCGCCAAGGCGCGAGCGGCTACCTCAACAAGGAGTGCGACCCCGAGGAGATCGTCACCGCGATCCGCACCGTCTACCGGGGCCGCAAGTACATCACCGCTGCGGTCGCCGAGCTGCTGGCCGACGGGCTCGGTGGCGACCCCGACAAGCTGCCGCACGAACAGCTCTCCGAGCGCGAGTTCCAGGTCTTTCTGCGGCTGGCCAAGGGCGAGACGATCGGCCACATGGCCGACTCGATGGCGCTCAGCGTCAAGACCGTCTCCACCTACCGCACGCGGGTGATGGAGAAGATGAAGCTGTCGTCCAACAGCGACCTGACCTACTACGCGCTGAAGAACGGCTTGATCCAGTAGCTGCACGGTCGTCTGCCGGCCGCCCAGGCGGCCCGTCAAGCCTGCGGCAGGGGCCGGCCGAGGCCCTCGCAATAGGCCAGCAGCTCTTCGAGCTCGGCTGACTTGTCGAACACCCGGTCGGCACCCAGCTGCGCACAACGCTTGCGCATGTCGGCGGTGGCGAAGTTGGTCAGCACCACCAGCCGCGACGCCGGGTGCAGCGCGCGCGCCTGGCGCAGCACCTCGAGCCCGGTGCCCTTGCGCAGGAAGATGTCGATGATCATCAGGTCGCAGGCCTCGGCCGTGTGGGCCTGCAGCCACTCGATGGCGCCACGCTCGTCTTCGGCCGTGCCCACGATCTGAACCGCCAGCAGCTCTTCGAGCGTGGCGATCAGGTTCTGCCGGATCACCGCGCTGTCTTCGACGAGGAAGCACCTCAGCGGGTTCGGCGTGGCGCTGGCAGGCATCAGCGAGGTCATACGAGCGAGCAGCGGGTCAAGCCCGCGAATGAGTCCCGAAACCCGCCGCGGCCTGCGAGGGCTGCCTTGGGTGCATGTGAGCCGATTATCAAGCGACGATCTCGGCTTGCGCGTCCGTGCAACGACGTGTTTTTTGTCGGACGAGTCCTACGGGCGGGCCCCGGCCGCCGCAGGCGCAGCCACCACTCTCTGCGCCGTGGCCGGCGGCTGCCGCTGCGCCAGCTGCTGGCAGCCGGCCAGCCTGTCCTTCGCGCCGTCGTCACCGGGGTCGATCAGCGGCAACAGCGCCGCCAGCGGGTTCAGCATGCCCAGCAGCACCGCGGGCACCACGCGCCGCGCCAGCGGGCCTTTGTCGAGCGAGACATCGGGGTCGCCCAGCGTGCCGCGCACATGCACCGGCGTGCGCAGCGCGAGCGGGCTCATGTCCTTCGGCGCGACGCGGGCGGTCAGGTCCAGCTTTTCGCTGGCCAGCGACAGGTGGCCGGTAGCCCACAGCGTCGAATCGCTGGTGTCGACCACCAGCACCTTCGGCGAGACCAGCCCATCGCGCACCTGCAGGTCGGCGGCGCCACAGCGCACCGCCAGCGCGTTGTCGCCGCGCAGCATCACGCCCAGCGCCTGCGCCACGTCGATGCCGGCCGCCTCGACCGCCAGGTGCGACATCTGGCCGCGCGTCCACAGCAGCTGCGCCTCGCCGTCAGCGGTGGCCAGCAGGTCGGCTACCGAGCGCCCATGCCCGGTCAGCTGGAAGCGACCCCCCAGGTCGCCGGCCACATACGGCGGCTGGCCCTTCGGCCGGTCTTGTGCGATCCATTGCTCCAGCCGCAGCCCGCGGGTCGACAGGTCGACCGTCCACAAGCCGTTGCGCGGTTGCCGGCCGTCGAGCTGCACCCGGCCCCAGAGGCGGCCTTGCGCCATCGTCGCGTCCAGGTCTTCGAGCGTCAGCACGCTGTCGTTCAAGGTCAGGTGGGCCTTCAACGGCCGCATCGACTGCAGCTTCGGATGGCCGAGCTCGAAGCGGTCGAGCCGGATCCGCACATCGGCCTTCATTGCCCCCAGCGACGGCAGGTCCAGCGGCCGATCGGGCAGCACGCGGGCGTCGGCAGCCGCGGCCTTGGCGGGCTCGGGTTCGACACCGATCGCCGGCCCCAGGTCTTGCAGCCACAGCGCCGGGCCGTGCAGCTCGCCGGTCAGCGACGGCAGCTCGCCGGGGCGCTGGCGATACTCGAACTCGCCGGCCAGTTCGCTGCGGCCGATGTGCGCCGACTGGACCTGCGTCGTCCAGCGGGCGCCCTCGCGCTGCAGCTGGCCCCGCATCGTGAAGTAGGCGGTGGTCGGCAGCGTGAGGCCCAGCGGCTCGCCCACGGCGGCCAGCGACGGGCCGCTGAGCTGGTAGTGCCCGGTGAGGGTTTGCGGGCCCAGCAGGTCGCGCACCTGGCCGTCGAACTTCAAGCGGGCGCGCCCGGCGCTGCCCTCGAACATCACCGGCACGACCGACGGGCTCAAGGCGTCGATGCCCGGCAACACCGCGCCGGTGCGGGCCTGCAACACGAGCGGGGCGTCGCGGTAGCGGCCCTTGGCCTGCGCCGTCCAGCCGGGCTGGTTCTGCCAGGCGTCGGGCAGGTAGGCGAACTGGCCGTCCAGCGTGACGGCGCTCGGCGCATCGATCAGCTTCAGACGGCCATCGCGCACCACCAGCGATTCGAAGTGCACGCCGTTGATCGACGCACCGGCCCGGTCGGGCGCCGCTGCCGGGTCGGCGCCGAACTGCCAACTGGCCCGGCCATCGGCCTGGCGTTCCAATTGCAGCTGCAGCCCCTCGGCCTGCAGGGCCTGCACGGTCAGTGGCCGGCCGCCGCGGGCCGCGAACAGGTCGCGGTAGCGCAGCGTCAACTCGGCCTGGTGCGCGACCACCATCGGCCCCAGCTGGCTCCACGCCGGGTTGGCGATCTGCAGCGCGCCCACCTTCAGCCCGACATGGCCGAGCAGCGACAGCTGAAAGCCGCCGGCGTCGTCACCGAACCGCACCTCGCGTGCCAGGTGGCTGCTCAGCCAGCGCTCGGCCGGGTGGGCCAGGAAGCGCCAGCCTTGCCACTCGGCCCAGGCGACGCCGGCCACCAGCCCGGCGGCCAGCGAGAGCGGCACCAGCCATGGCCAGCGCCGCCGGCGGCGTGGGGCCGCGGCGGCGCTGGGCGCGGGATCGTGCGGGGTGGGGGTCATGCAGGCATGCACCCGGCCGGCTGGCCGGGCGCGGCTCAGGCATCAAGACCGCACGACGATCTGGTTCTTCACAGCCTTCACGCCGTGCACGTTGCGCGCCAGGCTCTCGGCCTCGCCGCGCTCGGTGCCGGTCTTCGCGAAGCCCGACAACATCACCTCGCCGTTCAGCGTCTCGACCTTGATCGAGGTCGCGTCGACGGCCTTCGATTCGACGAACTTGGCCTTCACCGCGGTGGTGATCGTGGCGTCGTCGATGTACTCGCCGACCGAGGACTGGCCGCGCGACACCGCGCAGCCGGGCAGCGTGGTCAACGCGGCCAGGGCGGTGGCAATGGCAATGAAAGTGGTGCGTGCATTCATGGTGTGATCTCCAGGCAAGGGCACGGTTCGATCGCGTGCCGTTTTGTGCTGTGGGCTGCAAGACGCTTGAACCACCGACGGCGCGCTGAAGACGCGTCGCCGGCACCTTGTCTCGACACGCGGGGCCCGGCGGGCCGAAGCCCCGAATGTCGATGGCGACACCTTAGGCCGCGGCCCGCGCCGGGCCCATCGGAAGACAGCGCCGGCGTTTGTAGGACGTTGCCGCGCACGCTGTGCTCGTTCAGGTATCACGGCCGGGCACGCCAACCGGTGACACGCCAGCCGATCGGCCCGCCCTCCTACAACCGCTGCCGCTGCTGGCCGACGCAGCGAGCAACGCCGCCCGTTCAGACTGGGTGGCACGTCACCACCTCAAGGAGAAGACGATGAACACCCATGTCCACCACGACGTTCGTCTGCCGGCCGATGCGCCGGCCGAGCATCCGTTGTACGAGCCAGCCCGGCGCCACTGGCCGGGGGTGGTTGCCGCGTTGGCGGTGGCCGCGGTCGTGGCCTTCGTGGCCGTCAACAGCGCCGACGACAACGACACCGTGGCACCGCCGCCGACCCTGACCGAGCCGGCGACCACCACGCCGTCGAGCGCGTCACCACCGAGCAGCGAGCGGCCGACCGAGCGCCATGTCGACGACACCAGCGGCGCGATCGTCACCGACGAACAACCGGTCGACGTGTCGACACCGCCGCCGCCGGAGCGCTCGCCGGCGCAGTGACGCCGCGCAGCCTCTCGTCGTGAACGCGGCCGGGCAACACACCCGGCCGCTTTTGTGCGCCCTGCTGGGCCTGCAAAAAAGCCCCGGCCGTCGAGCGACGGGCCGGGGCAACTTCAGGAGGGAGCAGGGAGGACGGGCAGCCTCAGCGGCCGTTCACGTTCGGGTGGCGATCGACCCAGTTCGGCACGCCGTCGCCGTCGCGGTCGGCATCGCGGCCGTTGCGCACGCCGTCGTTGTCCTTGTCGTGGCGGGCCCAGCCGCCGTGGGTGAAGTGCCATTCGCCGTTGCGCTCGACCCAGCGCGGCTGCACGTAGACATAGCCGGGGCGGGCGGCGGTCCAGGTGCCACCGATCCAGACGTGGGTATTGCCACGCCAGGCCCAGTAGCCCGGCGTCCAGACGAAGCCGGGCCGGGGCGGCGGCACGGCTTCATAACGCGGCGCCGGCGGCGGCACGCGCAGCACCAGGTCGACGTCGACATCGGCCGATGCGCCCAGCGGCAGCAGGGTCGCCACCGGGGCGAGCAGCGATAGCGCGATCACGGATGCTTTCAACATGGTTGGATCCTTTCCTTCAAGACAAAGGCCATGTCGGGCATCTTCATCGGCGGGTCATCGCGGCTCCATCGGACGGCGGCGGATCGGCGTGTAGGCAGACGCCTGCACGCATGCGGCGCAGGATGGCGCGCTCAGGCCGCGGCCAGCGCCATCGCCAGGTAGTGCTCACCCAGCAACAACGCGAACAGCGCGAACAGGTCGACGATCGAATAGCGGAAGGTCGGCATCGCCCAGTGCACCGGGTCGCGCCGCAGTTGCACGGCGTGCCAGATGAAGCGCGCGCCGAAGCCGGCCGCCCCTGCCGTGTAGAGCCAACCGCCGACGCCGCCGACCATGCCGATAGCCTGCGGCAGCAGCGTGATCGCCCACAGCACGACCGCGTACTGCAGCACCCGCGTCGCGGTGAACGGCACGCCGTGGATCACCGGCAGCATCGGCACGCCGGCGCGGGCGTAGTCGTCCTGGCGGTGGATCGCCAGGGCCCAGAAGTGCGGAGGCGTCCAGACGAAGATGATCAGGAACAGCAGCAGCGCACCCGGCTCGATCTGCCCGCTCACGGCCACCCAGCCCAGCAGCGGCGGTGCCGCGCCGGCCGCACCGCCGATCACGATGTTCTGCGGCGTGCGGTGCTTCAAGAACAGGCTGTAGACGCCGGCGTAGCCGATCAGCGAGCCGACCGTCAGCGCCGCGCACAGCGCGTTGGTGAAGGCCAGCAGCAGCGCCACGCCGGCCAGCCCGATGGCCGCGGCGAACAGCGCCACCTGCGCCGTGCCGAGTGCGCCGCGCGGTAGCGGCCGGCCGCGGGTGCGCGCCATCACCGCGTCGATGCGCTGGTCCACGAGGTGGTTGATCGCCGCCGCGCTGCCGGCCACCAGCGCGATGCCGAGCGAGCCGAAGGCCAGCACCGGCCAGGGCGGCGCGGCGGGGCTGGCCAGCAGCATGCCGACCACCGCGGTGAACAGCATCAGCGCGACGACACGCGGCTTGGTCAGCGCGAAGTATTCGCGCCAGACGGCGCGCCGGCTCGCCGGCAGGGTCAACGGGGTGGCGATGATGCGGCTCCTTTCAGTTCTCCACGTCGGCGAAGGCGCTTGCGCAGTGTGAACAGGCCTAGCGGAAGAACAGCAGCCGCGTCAGGTTGGTGTAGTGGCCTTCCGAGGCCATCAGGCCGACCAGCACCATCAGCGCCGCGGGCGGGATCAGGATCGCGCAGACCAGCGCCATCCGTTCCCAGGCCATGTGCATGAAGACGGCGACGATCAGGCCGGCTTTCAGCAACATGAAGACGAGGATCAGCGTCCAGCGCAGCACCCCCTGGAAGTGGAAGTAGTCGACCAGGTACGACAGCGTGCTGAGCACGAACAGCAGGCCCCAGATCTTGAAGTACAGCCCGATCGGGTGCTGCTGGGTGTGGGGCTGCGGGGCCGGGCCCGGCGAGGCGGCGTGTGCCATGGCGATGCCTTTCACCAGAGGTAGAACAGGGCAAAGATGAAGACCCAGACCAGGTCGACGAAGTGCCAGTACAGGCCGGCGATCTCGACGATCTGGTAGTTGCCGCCGCTGGGCGCCGGGCCACTCCCGGACTTGGGGGTTGCTGCGTCGTACTTGCCGGCCAGCAGCCGCAGCGCCACGACGCACAGGTAGATCACGCCGGCCGTCACGTGCAGGCCGTGGAAGCCGGTGACCATGAAGAAGACCGAGCCGAACTGCGCCGCGCCCATCGGGTTGCCCCAGGGCCGCACGCCCTCGTCCATGATCAGCTTGGTCCACTCGAAGGCCTGCATGCTGACGAAGGTGGCGCCGAACGCCGCGGTGGCGAACATCAGCTTCGCGGCGGTGGCCTTGTCGCCCCGGTAGGCGCAGTTGACCGCCATCGCCATCGTGCCGCTGGAGCTGATCAGGATGAAGGTCATGATCGCGATCAGCAGCAGCGGCACCGGCTTGCCGCCGATGTCCAGCGCGAACACTTCGCTCGGGTTCGGCCACGGCACGATGGTCGAGGTGCGCACCGTCATGTAGCCCGTCAGGAACGAGCCGAAGATGAAGGTGTCCGACAGCAGGAAGATCCACATCATCGCCTTGCCCCAGGCGACCTGGAAGGTCTGCTGGTCACCCGACCAGTCGGCCACCAGCCCGCGCAGGCCGGCCACTTGGCCACCCCCGTGCGATTCAAGAGGCATGTCGGTCATCTCGTCACCTCCCAAGCATTGAAGGGCGCGCGAGGCGCCGCCCGCTCCAAGTGGCGTGCGCGGATCCGGCTTTGCCGGGCCGCTGCGCGAGCCCCCTCGGGGGGCAGCGACCGGAAGGGAGCGTGGGGGCTCATGTCCCTCCCCTTCCGCAGATGAAGCGCACGATTTCGGGCGTTAGCAGCGAGAGCGCCCCGAACAGCACCACCCAGACGATCAGCAGGAAGTGCCAGTAGCGCGCGCACAGCTGCACGCGCCAGGCCGCAGTGGGCAGTTCGGGCTCGGGCGTCGACAGCGCCTGCGCGGCGATGCTCCACGCGACCAGGCCACCGAGCACGTGCAGCCCGTGCAGCGCCGTGAGCACATAGAAGAAGCTCGCGGCCGGGTTGCCGGCCAACAGCACGCGCGCATCGATCAACACCTGCCAGCCCCACAGTTGCGAGCCGACGAAGGCGGCGGCCGCCGCACCGCCGCCCAGCAGCATCGGCCGCAGCGTGGCCGGCCGGCGCTGCGCCGCGGCGGCGTCGGCGCGCTGCATCAGCACGCTGCCGGCGACCAGCAGCCCGGTCGACAACCACAGCTGCCACGGCAGCGCGATCGGCGACCAGTCCGGGGCGTCCATGCGCATGCCGTAGGCCACGACGAACAGCGAGAAGAAAGTGGTCGCCACACCGATGAACAACCAAAGGGCGGTGCCGGCCGCCTGCGCGTGGTTGGGTTCGCGGTCGGTGTCAGTCGGTGTGTGCGGCCAGGTGTGGGTGTTCATCGTCGGGCTTTCAGTGTTCCTGCGAAGGCTCGGCGCCGCCGGCTGACGCAGGCGCGTTCTGCGGCACGAAGTCGTCCTTCGCGCCGGGCATGTTGAACGCGTAGGCCCAGCGCTGCACCACCGGCAGCTTCGGGCCCCAGTTCAGGTGCTTGGGCGGCGTGTGCGGCGTGAACCATTCGAGCGAGCAGGCGCGCCACGGGTTGGGCGGCGCCTTCTCGCCGTGCTTCAGGCTCCACAGCAGGTTGAACACGTAGATCAGCTGCGCCGCGCCCAGGAACAGCGCGACCACGGTGATGAACTGGTTCAGCATGTGCGCCGACGCCGGGATGAAGCTGTAGCCCTCGTAGTTGTAGTAGCGCCGCGGCATGCCCAGCACGCCCAGGTAGTGCATCGGGAAATAGATCAGGTAGGTGCCGAGGAAGGTGATCCAGAAATGCAGCTTGCCCAGCGTGTCGTTGAGCATGCGGCCGGTGATCTTGGGGTACCAGTGGTAGATGCCGCCGAAGACGACCAGCAGCGGCGCCACGCCCATCACCATGTGGAAGTGCGCGACGACGAAGTAGGTGCCCGACAGCGGGATGTCGACGCTGACGTTGCCCAGGAACAGCCCCGTCAGCCCGCCGGCCAGGAAGGTCAGCAAGAAGGCCAGCGTGAACAGCATCGGCACCGTCAGGTGGATGTCGCCGCGCCACAGCGTGAGCACCCAGTTGTAGACCTTGATCGCCGTGGGCACCGCGATGATCAGCGTGCTGGTGGCGAAGAAGAAGCCGAACCATGGGTTCATACCGCTGACGAACATGTGGTGGGCCCAGACCACGAAGCTCAGGCCGCCGATGACGACGATCGCCCAGACCATCGTGCGGTAGCCGAAGATCGCCTTGCGCGCGTGCACGCTGATCAGGTCGGACACGATGCCGAAGGCCGGCAGCGCGACGATGTAGACCTCGGGGTGGCCGAAGAACCAGAACAGGTGCTGGAACAGCAGCGGGCTGCCGCCTTTGTGGCCGCTGACCTGGCCCATGCTGATCAGCGCCGGCATGAAGAAGCTGGTGCCCAGCGTCTTGTCCAGCATCATCATCACGCCCGACACGAACAGCGCCGGGAAGGCCAGCAGCGCCAGGATGGTGGCGACGAAGATGCCCCACACCGACAGCGGCATGCGCAGCAGCGTCATGCCCTCGCAGCGCGCCTGCAGCACCGTGGTGACGTAGTTCAGGCCGCCCATCGTGGTGGCGACGATGAAGATCAGCAGCGACACCAGCATCAGGATGATGCCCCAGTCCCACCCCGGCGTGCCGGGCAGGATGGCCTGCGGCGGGTACAGCGTCCAGCCGGCACCGGTGGGGCCACCCGGCACGAAGAAGCTGATCATCAGCACCACCACGCTGAGCAGGTAGACCCAGAAGCTCAGCATGTTCATGTACGGGAACACCATGTCCCGCGCGCCGATCATCAGCGGGATCAGGTAGTTGCCGAAGCCGCCGAGGAACAGCGCGGTCAGCAGGTAGATCACCATGATCATCCCGTGCATGGTCACGAACTGGTAGTAGCGCTCGGCGTTGATGAACTCGAACACACCCGGAAAGCCGATCTGCAGCCGCATCAGGTTCGACAGCAGCAGCCCCACCAGCCCGACCAGGATCGCGGTGCCGCCGTACTGCACGGCGATCACCTTGTGGTCCTGGCTCCAGACGTACTTGGTGATGAAGCTCTGCGGCTCGTGGTGATCGTGCAGGTCGTCGGTGTCGGCGTAGGCCATCGTCTCGTCCTGTCCATGCGTTACTGGGGCGCGCCGCCGTGCGACTTGATGTACGCGACGACCGCGTCCATCTCGTCGTCGGCCAGCGGGATCGGCGGCATCACCTGCGCAAAGCCCTTGATCGCGCGCGCCTTCGGGTCTTTGATGAAGGCGCGCAGGTAGGCGTCGTCGACCAGCACGGTCGAGCCGTCGACCATCGTCTCGGTCTTGCCGAACAGGCCCTTCCAGGTCGGGCCGACGCCGGGGTTGCCGTCGACCGTGTGGCAGGCCACGCAGCCCTTGGACTGGGCCAGCGCATGACCCTTGGCGACCAGGTCTTCGCCGGCCGCGCCGGCCGGGGCCGGTGGCTTCAGGCTGGTGGCGAAGGTGGTCTGCTGCTTCAGCCAAGTCTTGAAGGCGGCCTCGTCTTCGACCACCACCAGCCCGTGCATGTTGGGGTGGCCCACGCCGCACAGCTGCGCGCACATCGCCTCGTAGCGGCCGGCTTGCGTGGGCGTGAACCAGAACCAGCTCATCTGGCCCGGCACGATGTTCATGCGGGCGCGGAACTGCGGCACGAAGTAGTCGTGCAGCACGTCGTGCGAGCGGGCCAGCACCTTGACCGGCTGGTTCAGCGGCAGGTGCACCTCGTTGCCGGTGATGACCACGTCGTCCTGGCCGGCGGCGTCGGCCGGGTCGAGCGCAAACGGGTTGGCGGCGCTGAAGAAGCGCGCGTCGCTGCCGCCGAGCTTGCCGTCGTCGCCGGTGAAGCGGTAGCGCCACTGCCACTGCTGGCCCAGGATCTCGAGCTGCATCGCATTGGCCGGTGGCCGCACGTAGTCGGCATAGACCTTCAGCCCCGGCGCCAGCAGCCCGACGATGCCGACCGAGGTGATGCCGATCAGCCAGTGCTCGAGCTTGCGGTTGTCCGGCTGGTAGGCCGCGCGCGGGCTGCCCGGCCGGTGCCGAAAGCGCCACAGCGTGTAGACCACGAACAGCAGGATGACGACGAAGAACGCCCCGGTCACGCCCATCGTGATCGACAGCGTGTGGTCCATCTGGCTCCAGTTCGACGCGAGCGGCGTCAACCACCAGGGCGTGAGCAGGTGGAAGACGACGCTCGCGACGACGATCAGCAACAGCGCGATCGCGATGCTCATGGTTCGTGGCTCCGACGTGGGCGGGCTCTGTGCAGGGCGGTGCAGGCCCGCGGCGCCATGGCTTAGGCGGGCCTGAGAGGCCGGGCCGCCGCGCGGGCCCGGCGAGCCGGACTCAGGCGCTCAGCCCTGGCCCTGGCGCCGCTGGCGGTACTGGGCCAGCTGGCCGTACAACACCGCGGCGGTGATGCCGAAGATCAGGTGGGCGCCGAAGGTGCCCCAGGCCCGCATCTCGGCGAACCACGGGAAGACCTCGGTCAGCGCGTAGAAATTGAACAGGTACAGCACCGCGCCGAAGACCGCGCCGACCACCGGCAGCGAGACCAGCGCGTCATCGTCGTAGTGGTAGCCGGCCACCACCGCGCCCAGCACCAGCCCGAAGCTGATGCCCAGCACATAGTGGGTGACCAGCGCCACGCCGACGGTGGTGGGGTCGAACACCTGCGCCGGCGCATGCAGCACCGAGTAAGGCCCCATCGTGATCGCGGCGACGAACTGCGAGATGCGCCACGGCGCCTCGCCCATCATCGCGCCGGCCCACAACAGCTCGAGCACCATCAACACCGCGCCGGCCGCAAAGCCGGCCACCGCGGCCGCCAGCAGGTCGGGCGAGCGGCCCTCCCAGTGGTGCAAACGAAGACGCAGTTCCATGGGTCACCTCCAAGAACGCAAAACGGCCGCACAGCGGCCGGGCAGGGCAGGAGAGGATTCAGCAAGGACAAGGACAGGCGCGACCGCCATCAGCGCGGCCGGGGCGGGCCGCCGCGTGTTCACGCGGTCGGCGACAAGGTCAAAAGCGCGACAACGCCCGCGCATGGGGGCGCACTGCGGGTGGTCCGGCGCGCGTTGCGTGGCGCCAGGCCGCTCGGTTCGCGACGGGCGGATTCGCCTGCGCATCGCCACCCCCTTGTCAGAGTCAGACAAGCAAGACTGCAACCGTTGCGGCGGTTTTACTCCTGTTGCCGGCTCGCGGCAAGGCGGGCTCTACCCGCGCAAGGGGCGTTACAGGGCAAGCCCGCCCGCGTGGTCAGTGGGGCCACCAGCCCAGTGCGCGCAGGCCGGTGGGGGTGGCGTCGAGCGCGCGTTCACCGTTGCGCCGGCGCAGCCAGCCCTGGCCGACGAAATGGTCGAGCAGCGCACTGCCGAGCGGGCCGGCCAGGTGGTCGCGCCGCTCTGACCAGTCCAGGCACGGGTAGGCCTGGCGCCGCGCGCCGGGCGAAGCCAGCCGGGCCTGCCATGCGGCGCCGTCGAGGCCCCAGTCGGTCAGGCCGCGGCCACCGGCGTCGCTGAGGTTGAAGACCGGCCCGGCGGCGCTCGCGCCGGCGCACAGCCAGCCCTCGCCCTGCAGGTGCGCCAGCAGCGCGACGCCGGCGCGGCCGGCCAGGTGGCCATAGCAGCAGCGTGCGTCGCGCAGGCGCGCCCGTGCCGGCCGGGCCCAGGTGGATTCGTGGCTGCCGCGCTCGGCCACCAGCGCCAGCGCCTCCAGCGCATGCGCCACCTCGGCGTCGGCCAGGCGGTAGTAGCGGTGGCGGCCCCGCGGCTCGCAGGCCACCAGGCCCGCGTCCAGCAGCTTGGCCAGGTGGGCGCTGGCGGTGGCGGCGCCGACCGACGCGCAGGTGGCCAGCTCACCGGCGCTGGCCAGCTCGCCGCCGAGCAGGTAGCTCAGCATGCGCGCGCGGGTGGCGTCGGCCATCAGCGCGGCCACGCGCACCAGGCGTGGTTCGTGGGCGGCAGGTGTCACAGGCATCAGAGCAGGGCGGCGTTCGAGTCGGTGGGCGCTTGGTCGCGCTCGACCAGACTGTAGTCGCGCAGCACCCGGGCCACGCGGATGCGGTAGCCGGCGAACACCGCCTCGCGGCCCTCGCGCTGGCCGCTGCGGTGCAGCCCCTGGTTGCGCCACGCCTGCACGGCGGCCTCGTCGCGCCAGGTCGACAGCGACAAGAACGTGCCCGGCCGGGTCAGGCTCTCGAAGCGTTCGACCGAGATGAAGCCGTCGATCTTCTGCAGCTCGCCCACCAGCTCGGCGGCGATCTCGAAATAGCGCTGCGCCTGGCCTGGCTTGGGGGTGACTTCGAAGATGACGGTCAGCATCACGCGGTCTCCATGACGGCGGCGGGTTGGAGGAAGGTCGAATCGACGACGCGGGTGAAGCTGCGCCACTCTTGCAGGATGAACCGCTGCGCTTGAGCGAACTCGAAATTGGCGCGGCCTTCGGGGTCTTCGCGCAGGCGCTGGCGGTAGGCCTCGTAGGCGGCCAGGCTGGGGAACGCGATCAGGCCCCAGGCCTCGTCGTTGCTGCCTTCGTGCGGCATGAAGTAGCCCAGCAGGTGCCCGCCGCAGCGCGGGATCACGCGGGCCCAGGTCTGGGCGTAGCGCTCGAAAGCGTCGCGCTGGAAGGGGTCGAGGCGGTAGCGGATGAAGCAGGTCAGGGTCATGGTCGGCGGGTCGTGGTCAATGGCGATGACGGCAGTGTCGGCCGCGGCCCCGGGCCGATGTTTCGATGGTGGACGAAACATCGACGGGGCGGATGGATCGGCGTAAGGTCCAGACGGCCAGCGGCGACCCAGCGTGACAGTGGCAAGCCGCCGCTGCCTCTTGGGTTGTCGAAAGGAGTCACCATGACCGCGTTCAATATCGTCCGCTTCCGCGTCAAGCCCGGCCGGGAAGAGGCCTTTCTCGAGGCGCACCGCAAGGCCGATCCGACCTTCAAGGGCTTTCTGCGCGGCTCGATGGTCAAGACCGGCGAGCGCAGCTTCTGCCTGGTCGGTGAGTGGGCCTCGTTCGACGACCTCGTGGCCGCCCGGCCGAAGATGATCGGCCTGCTCGACAGCTTCCGCGCCGAGCTCGAAGACCAGGGCAACGGCCTGGGCGTGACCGACCCGGTGTCGGGCGAAGTGGTGCTGGACCTGAAGCCCTGAACCCGCCCTAAACCGACAGCGCGGATGCGGTGCGCAGCCGCATCCGCAGCCCGACCGGCGACATCGTCAGCGCCAGCCGCTCGCGCACCGGCGTGCCGTCTTCGGTGTCGACCGACTCGATGCGAAACGACGCCAGCAGCATCGAGATCACCATCTTCATCTCGGCCAGCGCCAGGTAGCGCCCGGGGCAGATGCGTGGGCCGGCGCCGAACGGCATCGCCACCCGCTTGGCCGAGCTGGCGGCCAGGCCGGCCGGGCCGTGGGCCAGCCAGCGCTCGGGCATGAATCGGTCGGCCTCGGCGAAGTGCGTGTCGCTGACCGCCGCCGGCCGCATCAGGCACATCACCAGGCTGTTCATCGGCACCTCGATGCCCGCGACCACCGTGTCGCGCACGGCCTGCTGGATGATCAGCGGCGCGACCGGTTTCAGGCGCATCGTCTCGTGCGCACAGGCCTCGACATAGTCCAGCCGCGGCAACTGCTCGGGCGCCGTCACCAGCCCCGCCTGGCCGACCACGGCGCGCGCCTCGGCCGCGGCGCGCACGGCGGCATCGGGGTGATGGTGCAGTTGCCAGATCATCCAGACCAGCGTGTTGGCGGTGGTGTCTTCGCCGGCCAGCAGCATCGTCAGCACATTGCCCGACACGTCTTCGTCGGTCACCGTGCTGCCCTCGCGGTCGCGCGCGGCCAGCATCGCCTCGATCAGGTTGCGCGGGTGCGCGCGCAGGGCCGGGTCGGCGTCCAGGCGAGCCCGCGCGGCGGCGATGAAGCCCTGCACCGCGTCGGCCAGCGCGGCCAGGTGCTGGTCGAGCCGGCGGTCGGCCGGCAGCTTGAACCAGTCCCAGTAGCGCACGGTGGACATCACGCGCTTGAACAGCGCCGGCAGCACCTTGTCCAGGTGCTGCTGGATCACCTCGTCGTCCGACTCGATGGTGTTGATGTCGGCGCCGAAGGCCAGGCCGGCGGTCACGTCGACCGTGTAGCGCATCAGGTCGGCCTGCAGGTCGATCGGCTCGCCGCGCTGCGCGGCCCGCTGCCAGCGCTGGGCGAAGCGCTGCGTCACCTTCACCAGCGTCGGGAAGAAGCTCTTGATGTGGGTCGGGTCGAGCCCGGCCAGCACCATCGGCCGCTGGCGCCGCCAATGCTCGCCGTTGGCGCTGAACAGGCCGTGAAAACCGAACTCGCGCGCGGTCTGGCTCAGCCGCTCGGTGCGCTTGAAACCATCGGGCCGGTCGCGCAGCACGGCGGCCACCACCTCGGGGTTGGACAGCACCAGAAAGCGCCGCCGGCCCAGGCTCATGCGGTAGGCTTCGCCGTACTGCCCGGCCCAGGCCTCGGCCTGCTGGTGCAGGCGGTCGCGGTCCATCTGCAGCGCGTTGCCCAGCAGCGGCAGGCCGCGCGGGCCGGGCAGATCGGCGATGCGGCGCGTGACCGCGGCCGCGGTGGTGGTTGTCGTGGGCCCCATCGGTGGGGGCTGCGTCAGCGGGGTCGGTGACATGGGCGCTCCAGCGGCTACGGCCGACGCGAGGGTCGGCCAGCCGGACACTACGCCCAAACAGGCGTCGATGCATCCCCCATCGGAGGGAAGCCCGCGCCGGCACGCGGCCCCGGTCGGTAGGCAGGGCTCGAAGGCTGGTTCATCGCGGCGCGGTGTCTTCGAGCGTCGAGAAGCGCACCGCGAAGATGTCGCGCCGGTGCAGCGTGCCGTCGCCGGCCTTGTCGATCACCAACAACTGCTGGTGGTCGACGGGGCCAGCCGGCAGCACCAGCCGGCCGCCGGGCGCCAGTTGCGCCAGCAGGGCCGGCGGCACCTCTTCGGGCGCGGCGCTGACGATGATCTTGTCGAACGGCGCTTCTTCGGGCCAGCCCTGGTGGCCGTTGGCGACACGCAGCGTCACGTTGTGGCAGCCCAGCTGGCGCAGGCGCTGGCGCGCGCTCAACGCGAGCGCCTCGATCAGCTCGACGCTGTAGACATGCCCGGCCAGGCGCGACAGGATGGCCGTCTGGTAGCCCAGGCCGGTGCCGATGTCGAGCAGCTTGTCGCCGGGCTGCGGGTCGAGCAGGTCGGTCATCACCGCGACGATGAACGGCTGCGAGATCGTCTTGCCGCAGCCGATCGGCAATGGCGAGTCGGCGTAGGCATAGGGCTGCAGGTCGGGCGGCACGAAGGCGTGGCGCGGCACCTCGGCCAGGGCGTCCAGCACACGGCGACTCAAGGCCGCCTTGCCCAGCCGGCCGCAGTTGAAGATCACCAGCGCCGTGATCTCGGCCAGCATGCGCTCGCGCGCCTGCACGTAGTCGTCGTCTTCCTGGGCCATGCGCCCTCCACGAGCCGGTGACCGCCGAAGCAAAATGCTACGCCCACCGGCGGCGCTTCACCAGGGGCTGCGCGCGCCGCCGAGAACAGGCGTCAGGCCAGCGATTGCTTGAGCCAGAGCTTCAGCTGCTTGCGCCCGGCGGCGTTGCTGCCGCGCCAGGCTTTCAGCGCCAGCTCGAGAAACTGCTCTTCGGCCGGCGACAGCCCCGGCGACGCGTGTTCCTCGTCGAGCCAGCCATGGGCCTGGCCGCAGGCGGCTTCGATCTGCCGCGCCAGCTTGTCGCCAATCGGGCGGCTGCTCTTGATCTGGCTCCACATGCTGGGGCTGACCTGCAGCGCCTGTGCAAAAGCCTGCTCCAGCCCCTTGGGCGGCTCCCCGGCGCGCATGCGCGCTTCGGCGAACTGCTGGAACAGCTGCAGGGCGTTCTGGCGGCGGGTCAGCGTGAGGTTGGGCTCGGTCAAGGTGTGGCAAACGGGCGACGGCTGCGGGACGCGGATTGTCGCATCGGCTTGACGCGTGTGTGAAGACTCTTTACAGTCCGCCTCCGTCGCTTTCAAAGCCTTTCCCGAGTCGATCGTGAAGACCCGAGCCGAGAACCCCTGCCAGCCTCTGTTGCCGCTCGTCGGCCGCGCGGCCCTGCGTGGTTCGGCGGCACTGCGCCATGCGCAAGGTTTTGAAGAGCCAGCCCATCCGGGCCGGGGCGCTGCCTAGCCAGCCCACCCCGCCACTCGAATCTTTCGAGGCCCGGATCCCGCCAAGGATCCGGGCTTTTTGTTTTCCGCCTTCCCATGGCGGGTGTGCTTTGGCACAACGACTGCGGCCGTGCCTTGTCGAGCGCCGCCGCAGCCGGCATGTGCGCCACCGGGACGCCGGTGTCGTGCAGCGGGCGCGCCTCACCCAGCAGTGTTCGCGCCGGAGCACAACCGCGATGGGAAGCATCGATGCGAAGCCGTGGCGCGCGTGAGCGCCGCCGCGGCGCAAACCGGCCGCAACGATAGGGCGGCGCCGGAACCCGTCACCGGATGGAACATCGGGCCTACCTGGCCCTCGTGGAGGGAGAGAAGAGTGAAGAACGAACAACTGCCGAAGGTCGAAATCCAGGTCAAGCAGCCGCCGGTGCTGTTCAGCAAGACGCAGGCCGTGATCACCCAGCTCGGCCAGCGCTTGGGCGGCCCGGTGGTCGCCTACTGGAATGGCCCGCGCGGTGCCGTTTGCCACAACGACGTGGTGGCGCTGTACCACGTGCTCGAACGCCTGGGCCAGCACGAGACGATCTACCTGTTCCTGAAGTCCGACGGCGGCAGCGGCCAGGTCTCGCTGCGGCTGGTCAACCTGCTGCGCCAGCATTGCCGCCGCCTGGTGGCGCTGGTGCCGCTGGAATGCGCGTCGGCCGCGACGATGATCGCGCTCGGTGCCGACGGCATCCTGATGGGCCCGACGGCTTACCTGACCGCGGTCGACACTTCGCTGAACCACGCGCTGTCGCCGCTGGACCGCGACAACGACCGCGTCAGCGTCAGCCTGAACGAGCTGCAGCGGGTGATCCGCCTGTGGCGCGAGCAGCAGGCGCAGGGCGACGTGGCGGCCGAGAACGCCTACAAGGCGCTGTTCCAGTATGTGCACCCGCTGGTCATCGGCGCGGTCGACCGTGCAGAGTCGCTGTCGATCATGCTGTGCCGCGAGCTGCTGGCGTACCACATCGCCGATGCGGCCAAGGCCGAGGCGATCGCCAGCGCGCTGAATGGCAAGTACCCGTCGCACAGCTACCCGATCCTGCTCGACGAGGCAGTCAAGATCGGCCTGCAGGCCGAGCGCATGCCGGCCGATGTCAACGCGCTGCTGGTGCAGCTGAACGCCTGCTACAGCGAGATGGGCCAGAAGGCGACGACCGACTTCGACGAGGTCCGCGCGCACAGCAACGAGATCGCCAACATCTGGGAGTCGCAGGGCGCGCAGGTCTACTACCAGCAGGACAAGGACTGGTTCTACCGCTCCGAAGAGCGGCGCTGGATCACGCTGAACGACAACAGCGGCTGGCGCCGCATCGAGCGGGTCGGCCACCGCATCAAGCGCGGCGCGCTGCACGTGGCCTGACGCGCACGCTGCATGGTCAGCGGGCACGCCTGGTGAAGTGCATCTCCGCCAGCTTGACCAGGCGGCCCGACTGCAGCGCCACCTGGTAGAAGGTCAGCGTGCGTTGGGTGTCGCTGTCGTAGGCCTCGGTCATGCGGTAGTTCACCGAATGGCCCTGACCGTCGGGCTGCAGTGCGGTCCAGAACATCGTGCGGGTCTCGGCGTTCCAGTGGCCGAAATCGGTGCGCACCGCGCCGTCGTTGGTGTCGACCCAGGTGTCCACATACTGCTTGGCCACCGGGTCCCAGCCCCACACGCCGTGGCCCTGGAAAGCCGGCTTGGCCGCGGCGCCGGCCGGGCCGTGCACGACCAGGTCATTGGTCACCCAATGCCCGTCGCCCAGCAGCACGTTGGTCTGCACCCCCTTCGCGCCGCCGTTGGCCTGGCCCGTGGCCGGGTCGAAGAACTGGATCTCGGCGTCCCACACGCCGGCCTGCAGCTCGACCGGCCGGTACAGGCCCGGCTCGGGGGCGTTTGCGGCCAGGGCCGTGGTGGCGACGGCGTACAGCAGCGCGGCAAGGGCGATCGGGCGCATCGGGAGTCTCCGTGGGTTGAAAGCCCGCCACGCTAGGCCAGGCCGCGGCCGGCCGAGGCCGCATGCGACGAGACACGCCGGGGCCGGGCCGAAACCGGCCCGGCGGCGCCGAAGCCGGGCGTACCATCGCAGCGGTGGCCGGTGATCCCCCCAACCGGCCGTTGATGACGCGAAGGGAGATCGCGATGCTGCGATGGACACCCCGGGTCACCGACCTGGCTGGCGGTTTGCAAGTTCGGCGTGCCCTGCCGGTGGCAGCGCGGCGCGCGGTCGGGCCGTTCGTCTTCTTCGACCACTTCGGCCCGGTGGGCCTGGCGCCTGATGCCGATACCGACGTCGGGCCGCACCCGCACATCGGGCTGGCCACCGTCACCTACCTGTTCGAAGGCGGCTTCCTGCACCGCGACAGCCTCGGCACGGTGCAAGAGATCACGCCGGGCGCCGTCAACTGGATGACCGCTGGCCGCGGCATCGTGCACAGCGAACGCACGCCTGACGCGCAGCGTGGCCAGGCGCGCCGGCTGCACGGGCTGCAGCTGTGGGTGGCGCTGCCGCTGGACGCCGAGCAGGGCGAGCCGGCGTTCCAGCACGTGGCGGCCGACGAGATCCCGCAGCGCGAGGTCGACGGCGCGATGGTGCGGGTGCTGGTGGGCGAGGCCTTTGGCCTGCGGTCGCCGGTGCGCGCCGCCTCGCCCACCTTGTACCTGGACATCGAGCTGCCCGCCGGCGTGCCCTGGGCGCTGCCGCGGCTGGCCGACGAGATGGCGATCTACAGCCCGGCCGAATGCATCGAGCTGGCCGGCGAGATGCTGCCCACCGGCGAGATGGCGCTGGTGGCCGGCGCCGATGGCGCGGTGCTGCGCTCGGCCCTGGCCACCCGCGTGGTCGTGATCGGCGGCGCGCCGCTGGAAGGGGGGCGCCTGATGTGGTGGAACTTCGTTGCCAGCGACCGCGCGCTGATCGAGCGCGCCGCCGAGCGCTGGGCCGCGCACGGCTTCGACCCGATTCCCGGCGAAACCGGTGGCCTGCTGATGCCGCCGCGGCCGCTGCACCCGGGGGTGTGAGGCGATGACGGACCGGTCGGCGCATCGGCCAGCCATCGGGCGGCAAGGTGCCGGCCTGCTGGTGCGGCTGGTGCTGCTGGCCTGCGCCGGCCTGGCGGCCAGCGGCGCCGCGCTGGCCGCCACCGAGCCGTTGAGCCTGTACTTCTTCGAGCGCCCGCCATACGTGGTGCAGGCCCGCGGCGACGAGGTCACCGGCCTGACCGCCACGCCGGCGGGCCAGGCGTTCAAGGGGGCCGGCATCGACTACCGCTGGGTCATGCTGCCGACGGTGCGGCAACTGGTGACGCTGAAGGACAACCCGAAGCTGGCCTGCGCGGTGGGCTGGTTCAAGAACCCCGAGCGCGAGCAGCACTTCAAGTTCAGCAAGCCGATCTACCGCGACCGGCCCACCGTGGCGCTGGCGCGCAGCGAGTTCAACAACGCCAGCGCGACGCTGGCCGAGACCTTGCGGCAGCCGGGCCTGCGGGTGCTGGTGAAAGACGGCTTCTCGTACGGCGCGCTGATCGACAACCTGCTGGCGCAAAGCAAGGCCGAACGGGTGGTGACCAGCGCCGAGTCGGTGGCGATGATCCACATGATCGCCGCCCAGCGCGCGCACTTCATGTTCGCGGCCGAAGAAGAGGCGGCCTACCTGGCCGAGCAGGCCGGCGTGCCGGCGCAGCAACTGCGCACGCTGCACTTCGCCGACCTGCCGCCGGGCGAGCGCCGCTACATCCTGTGCAGCAAGGCCGTGCCGGACGAGCTGATCGAGCGCCTGAACAAGGCGATCACGGTCGAGATTCCCTGAGCGTGTCGGCGCCGGCGGGTGTCCACGCGAAGAAGCTCAGCGTGTCACCCCAGACCTCGCCCATGTGCAGCTCGGTGATGTCGCAGTCGATGCCGGGCTTCAGGTCGTCGCCGTCGCACTCGCCGAAGCTGCCGCTCAGCCACACCTCGGGCCGGCCGTCGTGGTCGATGTCGGTGACCTGGCCGATGGTGCCCTCGTCGTACTGAAACGCCAGCCGGTCGGACGTGCCCACCGGCTGCATCTGGCCCGCGCCGATCACCAATAGCACCCGCTGGCGGCCGAAGCCGAAGGGATGGCTGGCCACGGCCGCAGGGGCCTGCCCCGCCGCCGGCTCCGGCGTCACCAACGACAGCTCGACCAGGTGCTGCTGCCCGTCGGCGCGGCGCCAACCGTGCAGCCCGATGACCTGCTGGCCCGCGCGCTGCGCCACGGCGAGCAAGGCCTGCACCTCGCCCTGCGGCGCACCGAGCGCTGCCAGCTGCGCGCCGAGCCAGGCGTGGCGCCGCGCGGCGGCGTCCGGGCGCGGCTCCAGCAGGTCGGGCGGCATCTCGGGCAGCGTCAGCGCGGCAAAGCGGTCGGCGGGCTGCACGCTGCGGCCGGTGTGCGCCAAGGGCTCGACGACCTTGCCGGGCTCGGAGATCCACGCGCGGCAGACCGCCTGCAACTCGGCCGAGGCGTGGCGGGCGTTCTCGTCGAAGCAGCCCTCGCCTTGGTTGGTCAGGCCCGACAGGACCTGCTCGTGCACCTGGCCGGGCGCACTGGGCAACAGCGCGAGCAGCGCCGCGTACAGCTGGCGGGCCTCGGGGGTGAGGTCGCCACGCAGGCCGTTCCAGACCGGCTGCACGCACAGCGATGGCCGGCCGGCGCGCCAGGCGTCCAACGCCAGCCCGCCGAGCACGCCGGGCGGCATGCGCCGCGTCCACGGGTCGTAGGCCTGGCAGTCGGCATTGGCCGGCGGCGGCAGGGCGGTGATCTGCGCCCGCACCGCGGCCAGCCCGGCGGGCTGCTGCACCAGCGTTTCGAGCACGGGCCACGGGCTGATCGGCGCGCTGTAGGGGTGCAGATCGAAGGCCGACCAATTGCGCTGCGAATCCTGGCGCGCCCGGTCGAGCTCGGCCTGCAGCGTGGCCAGCTGGCGCAGCGCCTGCGGCAGCGCGTCGGCCGGCCAGGCGGCGGGGGCCGCGGCCAGCGAGGTCAGTTGCGCCTTCAGCATCGCCGCCTGCCGCAGGCCTTGCAGCAGGCGCTGGCGCCGGCCGGCCTGGCTGTCAGGGTCGGCGACGGCCTGGGTGGCCAGGGCCTCCGGCGCGATCTTCTGCAAGGCCGCGGCCAGCGCCGGATCTGCGGGCGCCAGGCTGGCCCACAGCCATGCGACCAGCGCACAGTCGTCGGGCCCGGTGCCGCTGCAGCCACGCTGCGCCAGGTGCTTGGCGAAGTGCGCCACCAGGATCGGCGCGGTGCGCGTGGCCCGCTGCCGGCGTTCGGCCGCGCGGCGCTCCTCGGCCGCCGCGTTGGCGGCCACCGCCCCGCCGCTTCGCTCGCGCAGGCATGGCCCGATATCGATGTCGTTCGAGCTGCGCGCGGCCACGCCCAGGTAGCCATCGCCGCGATCGGCTTCGGGGTCGAACGGCGAGCTGTCCGGGCGCAGCCAGGCGCGCTGCGGCATGCAGTTCCACAAGTCCAGGAAGGCGGCGGGTTCGTCGTCCCAGTTGGCGTAGGGCCCCGGCAACTTCAGGTGGCCCTGCAGTCGCTGGGCTTGGCGGGCTTGCGCCATCTCCTGTGGGAACCAGCGGTCCACGGCGCGCACGATGTCCGACGGCGCGTCGAACTGCAGCAGCGGGCCGCGGCCGGCGAAGATCAGCCCGTTCTCGCGCTGCTCGCGCGTCAGCCCGGCCACGGCAGGGCTGCGGTACAGCCGATCGATGCGCGCCGGCGTGGCCTCGCGCACCACGAAGTCGACCACCTGGTCGCTCGGGGTCTTGACCATCGCGTCGATCTCGGCGACGACGGCGTGGAGCTCCTCGTCGTCCAGCGGCCGCGGCGCTGTTGGGCGCACCCACCAGGCGGCGGCCAGCAGCAACGCCAGCAAGGCCAGCATCCACACGGCATGACGCGCCCAGCGCGTGGCACGCACGTCGATCCCCTCATCCCTCATCGTTCGGTCTCCAGAGCGGCCAGATCCGTCACGCCACCGAGTCGGACGGCACGGCCTGGCCGCGCAGCCCGGCGATGTCGCGCATCGGCGGCGCGCCGAACTGGCGGCTGTATTCGCGGCTGAACTGCGACGGGCTCTCGTAACCCACGCGGTAGGCGGCGGTCGAGGCGTCCAGGTGGTCGGCCAGCATCAGGCGCCGCGCCTCGGTCAGCCGCAGCCATTTCTGGTACTGCAGCGGGCTCATCGCCGTCAGCGCGCGGAAGTGGTGGTGAAACGTCGACGGGCTCATGCGCACCCGCTCGGCCAGCGCGTCGACGCGCAGCGGCTCGGTGAAGTTCGCCTTCAGCCAGTCGATCGCGCGGCCGATCTGGTGGCTCTGGCTGCCGGCCGCGCCGATCTGGCGCAGGCGGTCACCCTGTTCGCTCATCAGCAGGCGGTAGAGGATCTCGCGCTGCACCAGCGGCGCCAGTGCCGGGATCGACGCCGGTTCGTCGAGCAGCTCGACCAGCCGCTGGAACGCCGACAGCAGCGGCGCGGTGACCCGGCCGGTGGCCATGGCCCGCTCGGCCGACTGTGGGCGCGGCGGCGGCACCTGGCCGTCCATCATCAGCTGCGCGATTTCGTGAGCGTCCAGCCGCAGCATCACCGACAGGTACGGCCGCTCGGCGCTGGCCTCGAGGATCTGCGCCACCGCCGGCAGGTTCAGCGACGCGATCAGGAAATGGTCGCGGCCGTAGACGAAGCTGTCCGAGCCCAGCAGTACCCGCTTGCTGCCCTGCACGATCAGCGCCACGCCGGGTTCGTACAGGCCGCACACCGGGCCGGCGGTGCTGCTGCTGCGAAACATCGCCAGCGCCGGCAGCGCGGGCAGGCGGTGCAGCAACCCCTCGGGCGCCCAGCGCTGGATCGCCCGCGCCAGCGCCTGGCGGGCGGCGTCGGCGCGGTCGTCATCGGCGTCAGGGGGCGGTGGGGTGACTCGTTGCAGCATGGCGCGTCTCCGGCAGGGGAGCCCAGGCGCCGATGCTAGCGAAGTGCGGCTGGCCATTGCCGGTGGCTCGCGCGCGCCGGACGATCAGGCAATGAACTCGCAGCATCAGGCTAACCCCTGCAGGCGGCTTGGTTCGACACTCGCCGGCCACCAGGAGGATTTCGCATGACGACCACCTTGAACGTGAACGGGCGCGACCAGGCGCTCGACGTCGACCCCGGCACGCCCATCCTCTGGGCGCTGCGCGACACGCTGGGCATGACCGGCACCAAGTTCGGCTGCGGCGCGGCGCAATGCGGCGCCTGCACCGTGCACCTGAACGGCCAGGCCATCCGCTCGTGCGTCACGCCGATCTCGGCCGCTGCCGGCCAGAAGATCACCACCATCGAGTCGGTCACCGATGGCCACGACAGGGTCGGCCAGGCGGTGCACACCGCGTGGGTGAAGCACGACGTGGCCCAGTGCGGCTACTGCCAGAGCGGCCAGATCATGTCGGCCACGGCCTTTCTCAAATCGCTGCCCAAGGGCAAGCGGCCGACCGAAGCCGAAATCGACGCTGCGATGGCCGGCAACATCTGCCGCTGCGGCACCTATGCGCGCATCCGCGCCGCGGTGAGCGACGCCGCCAAGTCGCTGGCCTGAACGAGGAGACCCTGATGCATCTCGAACACGCACTCGTGAACGGCCTGGTCGACGAACTGCCCAAGGCGCTGCAGGCCATGCTGGCGCGCGACGCCGCAGCGGCCGAGCCCCGCGGCCTCGCCCGCCGCAGTTTCCTCAAGCTCTCGGTGGCCGGTGGGTTCGCCATCGGGGCGTTCCCGCTCGTCGCGGGCGCGCAGGCCGCGGCAGGCGCCGCGGGCCTGAAGCCTTTCCAGCAGCCCTCGTCGTTCGTGCACATCGCGGCCGACGGCACCGTCACCGTCACGATCAACCGGCTCGACTTCGGCCAAGGCGTGCAGACGGCGCTGCCGATGATCCTGGCCGAGGAGCTCGACGCCGACTGGGCCAAGGTCCGCAGCGTGCACGGCACGAACGACCCGGCCTATGTCGACCCGCTGTTCGGCATGCACCTGACCGGCGGCTCGGGCTCGATCGCGCACAGCTACATGCAGTACCGCGAGCTGGGCGCGCGGGCCCGCGCGATGCTGGTGGCGGCCGCCGCCGCGCGCTGGAAGGTCGGCGCGGCCACGCTGCGCACTCGCGACGGCCTGGTCCTCGGCCCGAACGGCCAGCAACTCAGCTACGGCGAGCTGGCCGAAGAGGCGATGAAGCAGCCGGTGCCTGACACGGTGGCGCTGAAAGACCCGAAAGACTTTCGCCTGATCGGCCAGCCGACCACGCGCATCGACGCGCCGGCCAAGAGCAGCGGAAAGCAGAACTACGGCATCGACATGCGCCTGCCCGGCATGCTGACCGCGGTGGTCGCGCGGCCGCCGGTCTTTGGCGCGAAGCTGAAGAGCGTGGACGACAGCGCCGCCAAGGCCGTGCCGGGTGTGAAGGCGGTGCTGCGCGTGCCGACCGATCGCGGCGGCGAAGGCGTGGCCATCATTGCCGACGGCTACTGGCCGGCCAAGCAAGGCCGTGAGGCGCTGAAGGCCGAGTGGGATCTGGCCAGCGTCGAGCGGGTCGACAGCACGAAGCAGTTGACGCAGTACCGCGCGATGGTCGGCGAGCCGGGCCCGCGCAAGTTCGACGCCGACGTGTCGGGGTTGAGCAACGCGCCGCATCGCATCGAGGCCGAGTTCGTGTTCCCGTACCTCGCGCATGCGCCGATGGAGCCGCTGAACTGCACCGTGCAGCTGCAAGGCGACAAGGCCGAGCTGTGGATGGGCTCGCAGATGCCGGGCCTGGACGGCATGGCCGCGGCCAAGGTGCTGGGCGTGCCGATGCAGAACGTGGCCGTGCATGTGCAGATGGCCGGCGGCGGCTTCGGCCGGCGAGCGATCGCGACCAGCGACTACGTGGTCGAGGCCTGCCAGGTGGTCAAGGCCGCGCAGGGCGCCGGCATCGCCGCGCCGATCCGCACGCTGTGGAGCCGTGAAGACGACATCCAGGGCGGCTACTACCGCCCGATGCACCTGCACAGTGCCCGCATCGGCTTCGACGCACAAGGCAAGGTGCTGGCCTGGGACCACACCATCGTCGGCCAGTCGATCCTCGGCGGCACGCCGTTCGAATCGATGATGGTGAAAGACGGCATCGACAACACCGCGGTCGAAGGCATGAAAGAGCCTTACGACGTGCCGATGCGGCTGACGGTGCACCACCCGAAGCTGAACGTGCCGGTGCTGTGGTGGCGCAGCGTGGGCTCGACCCACACCGCCTATGTGATGGAAACGCTGGTCGACGAGATCGCGCGCCAGACCAAGCAGGACCCGGTCGCCTACCGCATGAAGCTGATCGGCAACGAGCACCCGCGCCACCGCGCGGCGCTGCAGCTGGCGGTCGACAAGAGCGGCTACGGCAAGAAGAAGCTCGCAGCGGGCCGCGCCTGGGGCGTGGCGGTGCACGAGTCGTTCAACACCGTGGTCGCCTACGTCGTCGAGGCCTCGGTGCAGAAGGGCAAGCCGGTGCTGCACCAGGTGACGGCCGGCGTGCACTGCAACTTCGTCGTCAACCCGCGCACGGTCGAGGCGCAGGTGCAGGGCGCAGCGCTGATGGGCCTGTCGATGTGTCTGCCCGGTGCGGCGATCACCTTGAAAGACGGCCAGGTCGAGCAACGCAACTTCGGCGACTTCCAGGTGCCGCGCATCACCGACATGCCGCAGATCGCCGTCTACACCGTGCCCAGCGCCGATGCGCCGACCGGCATGGGCGAGCCCGGCCTGCCGCCGCTGGCACCGGCGTTCGCCAACGCGATCGCCAAGCTGACCGGCAAGACGCCGCGCGAGCTGCCGTTCAAGACTGCGTAACGAGCGTCGTCTGCGAAGGGCCGGCCTTGTCCGGCCCTTCGATCATTTCTTCGATCCGGCTAGTGTCCTGTCCCACAAATAACTGCCATTTGGATTCGGCCAGATGCTGATGATCGTGCGGTCGGGTGACGAGGCTGATACCGGGTGGTATCGGCCTTGGCGCACGGCCGCGCGAGGGCGGCATCTGGCCGAACTGCTGCGCAGCGGGCCGCAATGGGGTGCTCGCCGCGTTGCCAAGCCGGGCAGATACCACCCGGTATCTGCCCGGCTCGGCGCCTTGCGTTCATCCCCATTTCGGCCCGTCCAAATGTCAGTTATTTGCGGGACAGGACACTAGGTGGTGGGCCACGATCGCATTGGCGTGGCCATGGCCGATCCCGTGCTCGCGCTTGAGCCACTCGACCTGCTCCATGTGCTTCAGGCCCTTCAAGCCGGCGACGAGGCCGAGCCAGTGCGCGATCGGTTGGCCGTAGGTCTTCTCGATCGAAGGGAAGTACGAGGCGGGGCCCTTGGGCTTGTCGGTCGTCGGCATGGTGTCGTGCTCCTGGTGTCGGTGGCGGCCCGTGGGCGGGCTGCAATGCCACGACGATCGTCAGGGGCCGATTTCGACAGCGGCCTGGATCAGGCGCAAGGGTCCATCGGGGCATGACGCCCGGCTGTTTCCTTGGCACGCCGCGGCCACAGCCGCGCGAACGGCCTGGTCCCAGACGGAGGCAGCCAGCGCGTCGCGACGGCTGAGGATCATCGGATCGTCCGCCAGCCCCAGCGCTTCGCAGAGGTCACGGCGCCAGCGCCCGTGGTCTGCTTCCGCCGCCGTGATGCCATGCGTGCGAAAAATTTCGCGGGCCGCGCTGACGCCTCGCTCGAGGTCGTCAGCATCGACGCCAGCCATGTGAAGAGACAGCAGCGGCCTTGACAATCTTGCGCATCCAGCTCGGGCATGACCGTTCTGACAGGGGGCCTGTCTGGTCGAGCCTTGCGCCCGAAGTCCTGACCGTTGGCGACGGTCTGCACTTCGAGAGCCATGGGGTAGGTAGAAGTTGGGCGTGACTGTAGAAAGCGCCCGGTCGATTCGCCACCGGGCTGCGACCAGCCCGCGGTGCGATCGGACGAAATGCAGTTGCGGCCGATGAAGCTGGCGATGGCAGGCGTGGCCATCGCGTTGCCACGACCAGCGCCGCAGGGGCCGCGGCAGCGACGCGCAGCTCAGGCGCCGCTGTTGGGCGCTTGAACGTCGGCCGGTGCGGCCGCGGCGCTGAACTGCGCCTGGTGTAGCCGCGCGTAGTGGCCGCCGCGCGCCAGCAGCTCGGCGTGGCGGCCCTGCTCGACGATGCGGCCCTGGTCCATCACGACGATCAGGTCGGCGTGCTCGATCGTCGACATGCGGTGGGCGATGATCAGCGTGGTGCGGC